>CAXTNZ010000140.1:0-18001 GCA_964245695.1 uncultured bacterium
ACACTCAAAGTCTGGGATTTGCACTCTGGTGAAGAAATTGCCTGTTTCACAGGGGAGAGTGAAATCAGATGCTGCGCTGTTGCCCCAGATGGCGTAACAATTGTAGCAGGCGAAGCATCCGGAGGCTTGCATTTCCTCCGCCTGGAAGGGATAGAGGTGTAACCATGAAAACCCCACCTTCCCAAACCGCCATCAATTTCGCCTCATACCCAAGGGAATTTCAACAAGTCATTCTGGAAAAAAGCCAAAATTTTATCGATCGCCCTTTCATCTTCACCGCTATCAACGAGTTTCTCCACCACCACAACCGGGGTTACTTCACCATTGTTGGCGTACCCGGTAGCGGCAAAAGTGCAATCCTCGCCAAGTATGTAACGGAAAACAGTAATGTTGTTTATTACAACGCCCAAGTTGAGGGCAAAAATTGTGCCGAGGAATTTCTAAAGCATGTTTGTACGCAATTAATCAGGGGAATGGAGAACGGGGAATGGGGAACGGAGATTCCCGATAACGCCACTGAGGGAAGCTGGTTTCTTTCGCTGCTGCTTCAGAAAATCAGCGACAAACTAGAACCACCACAACGGTTGATAATTGCTATTGATGCCTTAGATGCAATTGACCGTACAGTCCAACCTCTAGGTACAAATCTGTTTTATCTTCCCAGATATCTGCCAAATGGAATCTATTTTATTCTCACTCGCCGTCCTTTCAAAAGAGAAAAATCTGGTTTGTTAATTGAAGCACCTTCGCAAATTCTTGATTTATCTCAGTATTCAGAACAAAACTGGGATGATGTGCATTCCTTTATCCAGCATTGGCAGAAAATGAAACAAGAGGGTTTGTCTGATGTCGCGTTGAAAGTGCTTCGCGTCCTCACATCTGCGTCTAAGGGAGGGATGTCAGCGAGTGCGATCGCTCAAATAATTGATGAAGATGAATACGAAGTCGAAGAAGTGCTGGAAAATTGGCTTGAGTTTTTAGTGCAACAGCGAATAGAGACAAAAACTAATTACAGTTTCTATCATGCCAGCTTTCGTAATTGGCTGGCAGGAAGATTGAGTAATGGAAAGATAGAGTAATTGAACGTTATGAAAAATTTAAACTTTTTAACCTTTGCCCTTTCGCCTTATGCCAAATAAGTGCAAAAATAAAAAATATCCCTCTTTTTGAAGGGGGATATGAGAAAGATATTTTAGGCTTTAACGCCAGAACAATTAATTAACGGAAGTTACGGGGATTCAACCGAGTTGCAGGGTTAGCTTGACTACGTGCTACGCCATTCCGCAGACCAGTAGCAGTACCGCCATCTTTGGGGTCGAGGAAAGGTTTGAGATTGATGCCGCCTTTAGAAGATGCCAGATTATTAGTGCTATTATTGCCACTACCGAGAAGTGTCCGACCTAAGTTGTATAGATCGTTTCCTCCGTTACCCTGACTAGTGTATGTGTTGACGGCTGTGGTGTATTGTCCATTATCGGCGGAAACCAAGTTTTGGAAAACGTTGTTGCGTACAGTATAAGCATCTCTTCCGGGAGGTACTGTCAGGACAATTCGACAGGATGGATTAGCTTCGGTGGTGACGCAGATTGTGTTCTGGCTATTTTCTACGGCTGTTTGCAGTTCTAATAAGCCATCTTGCCGGTAGGATTCTAAGCGACTGGCGATCGCATTACAACGAGCTTGTGAATTCCAACCACCGCCTAAAGCTCCCGGCGCCGCCCAAGGAAAATATTGATTTGACTGACTTTGTGGCTGATACATTACGGTATACTGACCGTTGTATGGCTGACAGCTAAACCGAGCAATCTCGTTAACTCTGGGTGAACTGGGTATACCTGTTGAATTGTCTATTGGTCTTGATGTGCCCCTTGATGGGATTGAACCGCCTGTTGATGTTGTGGGTACGACAACGCCATCAGAACTAGTGGTGGTGGTTCTAGTAGTTGTGTTACTGTATTGGGCAAATGCTGCGGTATTGCCCAGTAAGAGCGATAAACTCAGACTGCCGAAAAACAGAAATTTAAAGGTTTTTGATGACATAAATCATCCTCAACAAAACAGAGGTTAGGGAGTTGATAGTTTAAGTGACGAAGAATTTATTTTTTTGATTCATCATTTGGCTTCTTTTTTTGGTCTTCACGTTCTTTTTTATCTTTGAGTAATTGCTTTACCCGTTCTTTAATTTCTGTGTGATGCGCTACTCCTTCGTAAGCATAACGGTTATAGCCAGTGTCAGAAATTAAGGTTTCTAAATAGCGAACTCGCTCTCCTCCGCCTGGGTGAGAAGATAACCAAGTAGGTGGAGCATTTTTCTGTTGTTTTTCTAGCGTCACCATTAAGTTACGCAAACCATCAGCAGCGTAGCCAGTAGCAGCTATCAAACGTGTACCGAGAGTGTCTGCTTGACGTTCCATATCGCGGCTGTAGCTGAGTGAAAAGAGTTGACCGATGGTGCCACCAAGTGGTAAATATTGGGTAACGTTGGAAATAAGGTTGCCTTGGGTAACTAGTTGAAAGCCGTGGGAAAGGACGACGTGGGATAATTCATGCCCGATTAACCCGGCTAATTCTGCTTCTGAGTTGGTTTTGGCGATCGCACCGGCATTAATGAAAATTTTGCCTCCAGGTAGCGCAAAGGCGTTAAGGTCTTTCTCTGGAATAACAAAAAACTCGTATTTAAACTCTTCCCTTCCTGACACCTTAACTAGTTTCTGTCCGATTTCATCAACGTATTTTAAAACAGTTTCGTCTTTAATTAATTTCAGTTGTTTTTTTGCTTGCTTGGCTACTGACTCACCCACGACTCCTTCACCTTGTAGCAACATTATGGTAGAATCTAGGGCAGAAAATGGACCGAGAAGACTGCCAGTGAGGGCGTAACCTAATGCACCAGTGATAATGTTGGTGATCGTATTGCCTCTGACTTCTGCGCGGATATGGGATTTATAGCGTTTAAGATTGTCGTCTGCTAGCTTTTTAAATTCTGGTGCTTGCGGATCGTTGGGGTTGAGAAGAGCAAATTGACGCGCTGCTAGAGAAGCTTCAATCCATTTTTTTGCTTCTGCAAGTCCTGCAACTCTGGCTTTAATTAAGTCTGGCTGATTTGGATATAGCGTAGCAGATCTGTCTAATACAGCTAATGCCTTTTTCTCATCATTGTATTGTTTCAGGATTTCGGCGTATTTTATATGACCGGGAATAAATTCGGGAACTTGTTCAACTAATAGTTGCAGTGCGACTAAAGTTCTGGTTTGCAGCTTACCTGCGATTCCGGCTTCGGCTTCCCGCCAGTATACTTTACCTGCTGGGGAAAGTTGCGCGGGGTCAACTATTGCGGCTTTGCGTTGTTGATTTTTTAATTTTGTCGTGAATGGTGCTTTCGCCAAACGATACATTTTTTCGGCTTCTGCGAGATTTCCCGCTAGATAAAGCTTATCTGCTTCCATCAATTTTTGCCGACGAGCGAGTTCTTCAGGAGTGGGTGGGGGTTCTGCTGCGTCAGATGGCTTTTTGTCTCTAGCTTCAGGTTCTGATGGCTTTTTCTCTGTTGTTTCCGGAGTGCTTGGGGGTTTTTCTGTTTCTGATGGCTTTTTCGTAACTTCAATCGCGGTAGGTTCTTGTGCGGGAACCGGTGAAATAGGTTGCGTCAGGATAATCAATATTGATGTACCCAATGACAGCAGTACCCAATTCCAGGCTAGCAGTAGAGACTTCCAGCGTCGTTTCATGGTGATGTCAACCTAGGCAAAAGGTTCTTTTTCTAAATGTATTAGGATTGACATCAATATGTATAGAGCGATCGCGATTGTTTTACAAACTGAAAAAATGGCGATCGCATTTCTATTACAACGCAACCAAAAAAGCTGGATTTACAAAGAAGGAGTCAAAGGTGAATCGCATTTAGGATTACAGCAGTTTTCATATATTTAGACCACAAAGATTGTATTCTCTGTGCGCCTCTGTGCCTGTGCGTGAGATAAAAAAGATGTGGTTCATTTACCTGAAAATAGCTGTAAGAAACGAACCGCAGAGGACACAGAGGAGTAGGAGAGAGTTTTTACGCTCATTTCTAAGTATTGAGCGCTCGCTTAATTTTCAGATTCTCGCTAGTGATTAACTTTTAGGCTAAACCTGCATCAAAGCGGATGGGATCTCTTGAGCGATCGCGCTTTGTTTTACAAGGCAAATTAAGAGTAAAGTCTATGATCTGGATCTAACCAAACAATGTAAAAGACGTTTTCGATAAAGAATCCGTGAACTCTACCATGCTCGTTTGATGAAAGTTGAAACTGATATGGTGTATCTACTAGTTGCTCTTCATTAGGAAGACCAAAGCAAGTTTCAGTAGTTCTATCCCAGTCTATTGCATGACATCGCAAACGTTTGGCATTTATAACAGTAATTTCATTAACTGTCATACTTGACAAATCGCGCAGTCTCTGAATTAACGCTTCTAAATATCGTGCATCCTTGTTGCTAATCAAAAACTTCTCGTTGTCGTCTTTAAAGTACCTGTACGAAAAACTAATTCCTTGAGGAGGCTTTACTTTTGTAGGTTTTATCCTAGATGAAGATGAAGCCTGTTTTGATTCAAGTTTCTTGATTTTCTTCGGCACGAGTTTTGTAATAGTCTTTCATTGATGCTTTAGAAATTATCGCCCTACAAGGTGCATCCAAAGAAAGATTTCCTCTAGCTTGAATCCAAGGATCTTCATGATGAGTCATCTGCTCTAGTTCAAAAGCATCACACCCAAAATAGACTTCTGTCAACTCTTCCAAGAAATCCCGAATTTCTTCAGAAAAATCTGGTGGTTCAACATCCTTTAAGATAGGCTTCCACCCAAAGTTTTTATATTCTTGATACAAGGCAGGAATAACAGGTCCATGAATCCATGCTTCAAAATCTTCATCAAACAGAGGTTGTCCATAAAGAGCAAGATACCAAGCTTGAGCATAATAAACAAGTTTTTGCAGTTTCAGATTGCTGATATACGAACCTGTTTCGTTAGCTAGCCAGATGAAGTAATCAGCGATCGCTGTTGCTGTTGTATAAGCCATAGTTTACCTCCTCTACTGCCTCAAAACCTCTGCCAACTCGGCACGCTTATCGCTCTTTAGTATTATTGTACTATTTGTTGATAAATTTCTTCAACAGATGATTACCCACGCACGATCGCATTTAATAACAAACCTGCATCAAAGCGGATGGGATCTGTACAAGGTAGCCCAGTTTCTTTATGTACTTGGGCGATCGCTTCTTTTGCGGCTAACTCGTCCAAATGACCTGTATTCAGTGCTACACCCACCACTGGCACAGATGCAAAAGCACCACCTGCACTAGCAACGATTTCATACAGCTTAATCACCTCTGGTAAAGGTGGAATGGGTACATTATCCATCACATGAGTTTGTCCGGCACGATGTACCAATATCAATTGTGTTGGTTGCGAACCGCGTATTAAGGGCAACGTTGCCGTAGAACCTGGGTGTAATAGCGAACCTTGTCCTTCTATGTGCAGAATGTCGTAATTTTTGCCGAAGCGCATCACCATCTGTTCCACAGCACCGGCGGCAAAGTCTACCCGCACGGCATCTAATGGCACACCATCACCTTCTAACATCAAACCAGTTTGACCGGTTGGGAGAAACTTTGAACGCAAATTTCGCAAACGTGATGCCCAATGTAATTGTATGCTTGTAGACATTTTACCGACTGCCATATCAGTTCCCACCGTCAACACTCGACGACAAGGAAGGGTGCGTGCCAAGCCAGTAGCAACACCTAAATCAGGTGGTTCTTTTCGCACATCCCAAATTAATTGTCCTGGTTTTAGCAGTGCTTTTAAATCTGGCATGTTTGCCAATGGTGTGTGCAAACCGTTTACCAAGGACATGCCGGACATTAACGCATCTTTGATATCATGCCAATAATCATCTGGTAATATACCACCTTCAGGGGCAATACCAATTACCAAAACTTCCGGTTGATATTGTAATGCAGCGGCAAGTGATGCGACAATCGGTACATCACGCTTAATGCGCGTTAATTCCGGTAAAGATTGCCCTGCACAAGTGCGATCAATAACGGCGACGATTGGAGCTTCACTGTAGCGTAAAAGTGACAGCCCTGTTTTGCCATGAGTTCCCTTGACTTGTTCATGTAGCAGAATCGCTACTCGTTGATTAAGCGGTAAACGCACTATGTTGTACCCCCAAACCTGGTAAATCGTTCGGTAAAATTTTTCCGTCAAGAGCGATCGCACCCGTGAAGGGGTCATCGATTAAGTTAAGATGACTGTCTAAGTCTAAATAATCAGCTAGTGGTGCAAGCTGTGCTGCTGCTGTATTCGCTAACGTACTGTCAGAATAACACCCAAACATCACTTGCAACCCTAAGGCACGCGCTGTATGTACCATCCGCATCGCTTCGCTTAAACCACCTGATTTCATTAGCTTGATATTAATGCCATCTACACAGTCTGCCAGATGAGGAATATCAGCGCTAGTAAAGCAACTTTCATCAACAAAGATGGGCAGAGGAGAATGCTGCTTCAGTTCTGCTAAACTCTTTTCTTGCCCGCGTGCAAGTGGTTGTTCCACATACTTTACACCCAAATCAGTCAGGAAGATGCACATTTGGACAGCATCTGACAAACTCCAACCCCCATTTGCATCAACGTAAAATTCTAAATGAGGTGCTTCTTCACGGACTGCTAACAGCATTTTTTGATCTGCGGCAATGCCATCGGGATTACCTAACTTTACTTTGAAAATACGGACATCAGTAAATTGTAGCCAGTCTTGCGCCCTCGCTCTTGCTCCTTCGGGTGTATTAATGCCAATTGTCACCGAAGTGGGTACTATTGCGTTTTTGTCAAGTCCCCAAAGTTGCCACAGTGGTAATTTTACATGTTTGCCCAGCCAATCGTGCATCGCCACATCCAGAGCCGCTTTGACTGAAGAAGGAACTTGAGCTTTATTTAACACTTGCTCAATTGGCGATCGCTGCAAGGGATTGTATGCTTGCAACATTGGCGCAACTTGCAGCAAAGCGTCTTTGATTATTGTTGTTGATTGCGGATTCGTACCCACACTAAACGGTGATGCTTCCCCCCAACCCTCGATACCATCTTGGGAAATTTTTACCCAGACATTTGTCGTCTGTGCCGTTGTCCCGCGAGCGATCGTCAAGGGAAAGCGCTTGTTAACAGTAAATGTTTTTACCTCAATTTGCATGATTATGCTTAATCTTAAGCAAAGGTAAAAAACAGTGTAGATGCAAACTTTAAATTCTCTAACGTCTCTGTTATACTTTTTTACAATTCTTTACTAAATTGCCATATATTATATTTTCTTTTATTAAAAACTAGGCTAAAAGAACTTAGTAGTATATGTAGGGTGCGTTATGGCGTTAGGCTAACGCACCGCAATAGTTGATAAAAACGGTGCGTTAGCCTAACACATCCTACCACTACTATATATTTTCTTTTATTAAAAACTAGGCTAATGCAACGCGCGTTAATTTGGTTAAATTCTTTCCTAGTTTCCAGTCCCTAATCCCTAGTCCCCTTTATGCACAAATTAAAAAAATGGAAAATCTTGCAATCAAAAATGGTCTTAGATAATTTTTGGTGCAAAGTAAGACAAGATGAAATAGAATTACCAAATGGCAAAATTATAGATGATTTTTTTGTCATTGTTAGACCAGAAATTGCCTTAGTTTTACCTGTTACGAATAACCAAGAAATTGTCTTCGTGCGGCAATACAGACACGGAGTAGGTGAAATATTGTTAGAACTCCCTGCTGGAGGTTTTGATGCAACACAAGAAAGTGCTGAAACAGCAGCAGTAAGAGAACTTAAAGAAGAAACAGGTTATACTGCCGACAAAGTTACTAAATTAGCTACTTTATACGATAATCCGGTTAAAGATACGAATAAAATACATTTATTTCTGGCAGAGAATGTGAGTAAATCTGGAGAGCAAAATTTAGATATTACAGAAGAAATAGAAGTTGTCTTGATTTTTGTAGAATCCGTCTTAGATAAAATTACCCAAGGTGAAATTTCAGTTTCAGGTAGTGTTGCGGCTCTTTTCTTGGGTTTGAATTATTTAAACAGGAATGATCGCGAAAATTGAAAAGAAGACTCTGCGTTACTTTGCGCTTACCTCCGCTACCCTCTGCGTTGAAAAAAAATCTACACTAAGGAAGATGCGTTAACGCAGTGTAACGCACCCTACAAAATCTTTTATTCTAACTTTTGTAGAGACGCGACGCCAGACGCTACAATGGAGGGAACCTCCGCAACGCGCTGGCTCATTAATCGCGTCTCTACTACCTTGCCCATTGTTGCAAAATGTAAGCGTAAAAAGCCTCTTTATCAACTTTATCCATTGCGGAAATTTTCCGACCTCCAGATACTACTTTAGTGCGTCCTTGGCTTAAACCTGTTGTGATAACTTCTGTTTCCCATTCCCGCAGTTGATAAAATTCTGGATGAGCGAGATAAGCTGTTGCTAACACATCCCAAAAATAATAATCTTGGGGAATAACTAACGCATAACATTGTCCTGCCAAATCAGAAATAGGATAATGCCGTTGTCGTCCCATTTTGTAAACAACCTCAGATGTCACGGGTACATTGTTAGTTAAATCCAAAGGACACATGATAATTTCAATTTGACTTTCCCACACTCGTGCTGCGGAAATTGGGTCCCAATAAACATTCCATTCGGCTGAACCGTCTTGTCCGGCTTCCAAACTTTTCTCTACATTACCACCAACATTCAACGCACCACCCATCCAGACAATTTTTTGAATTTTCGCTTCAATTTCTGGTGCTTTATCTAACGCTACTGCAACTGTCGTCAAAGGACCCGTTACCATCAACGTTACTGGTAATGGTGCATCACGCAACACCTGTATCATGAAATCTTGACCTGGTTGTGCAAGCAGAGGTGTACTAATTGTTTCGTTTTGATTGAGAATTGGTAGATGATCGACAATAAACGAATCACGACGGTAGAGACGAGGGAAAGGATTAATACCACGCACAGTGCTGAGAGCTACCTGGATGTGAGAAGATTTCATCAAATCTAAAATTTTGCGTGTAGCGCTGACAGCGGGTTCAGCGTAGCAATCAGCGGGAGTGACGACGACACCCAAAAGTTCAATATGATCCATCGTCATCAGCAGCATAGTTGCTAGATAATCATCAACACCACCATCGTGATCAATTAAAACGAGTTGTTTAGACATAAGTAGGAGAATTAACAAATGGATGAATTTATGCAAGCTGCCGTAGATGAAGCAAAACAAGGTAGACAAGAAGGTGGAATTCCCATCGGTTCCGTTCTCATCAAAGAAGGTAAAATCGTCGGTAGAGGACACAACAAGCGCGTACAAGACAGCGATCCTGTCACCCATGCCGAAATTGATTGTCTCCGCAACGCCGGCAGAATTGGCAGCTATAGAGGTACAACACTCTATTCAACCTTAATGCCGTGCTATTTGTGTGCTGGGGCAGTGGTACAATTTGGTATCAAAAAAGTCATCGCCGGCGAATCTAGAACCTTTCCTGGTGCGAAAGAATTTATGGTATCCCACGGTGTCGAAGTTATTGATTTAAATCTTGACGAATGCGAACAAATGATGAGCGAATTTATCGAAACCAACCCCGAATTGTGGAATGAAGATATTGGGAAATAGTAGAGACGTGATTAATCACGTCTGTACAAAAGTTAGTTGTCTCCTTGTCTCCCCCTCTCCCCCTCTTCCTCTCTGCCTTCTCTGCGCCTCTGCGGTTCGTTAAACCCCTCTCTCCCTCAGAAACGCATCAAAAGTAAACCTATCCGGTAGCGAAGGTTGGGCACCTAGTTTTGTTGCAGCTAAAGCACCCGCTGCTGCACCCCAAATAACGCAGTCGCGCAAAGAATGTCCTTCAGAAAGCGCTGCGGCTAAACCACCGTTAAAAGCATCGCCGGCAGCAACGGTGTCAACAGCTTGCACTGCAAACGCAGGTATAAAAAATCTTTCTTCAGGAGTTGCACAAAAAACACCTTTAGAGCCTAATTTGACGATCGCATTTTTCACGCCTTTTTGCAATAACACCACTGCGGCTTTTGCTGCCGACTCTTCCCCATCCACAGGAAAACCCACCAATTGCCCTGCCTCAACTTCATTTGGTGTAATAATATCCACCAAGCGGTAAAGTTCATCTGGCAGATTATTTTGTGCGGGTGCGGGGTCGAGAATTACTCTTACTTGTGCATCTCGTGCCGCGATCGCAGCAGCGACAACAGCAGACATGGGAATTTCAAATTGTAAAAGTAGCGCTTTTGCCGTTGGTAATAAGTGCGATAATCGTTCTATATCTTCGTGATTTACGCGACCATTTGCACCGGGAATGACAATAATTTGATTTTCACCTTTTACATCAACGCTGATAACGGCAACACCGGAACTGACAGTTTTATCTATGAATATATTGTGAGTTTGTACAGAAGAAGCTTGCAAATTTTTAATAAGTTCTGCACCAAAATTATCTGCACCGACACGTCCTACGATTTGTGTAGGAATTCCCAATCTCGCTGATGCTACGGCTTGATTTGCACCTTTACCCCCTGCTGCTTGAAAAAAATCGTTTCCTAACAGCGTTTCCCCAGCAACTGGCAAGCGGGGTACTGTTGCTACTAAGTCAATATTAATGCTGCCGAAGACGATGATAGTCATAATTTTGGGGAGTAGCGCACAGTTTTATTATCCCGTATTTAAGCTTAGTACAGTATTTCATACGAGCGCGTTTTTAAACGCAGAGGGACGCTCTCGGTAAGCGCAGAGTAACGCAGAGTCTTTGTTTTACTACGTTGGGCATTAAAGACAGTGCCAGAAATCACTAATGCTCGACGTATTTTACGAATTTCAGTGCCTACAGATGGGTCAAAAGTTACAATCTGGATGCTTCCCAGTCCGTAATCGCTGCGTTCTGCCATTCGCTACTCCAACCTAATTCAAGTTCATCTACTAAGGCACAAGCTACCGAAGAATGCTTCATCTTCTTGTTGTTGCTGCCATTGCTGCAAGAGAGATTCAATCAGCGCACTGCGGTTTTCAACTTTTTGGTCGATGTAAGTTAATAGTTCATCTGGCAGCGAAATAGAGATTTTAGCCATATCCTACTCAAAGTCATACTATAAGTAGTATAAGTTGTTCGGGATGCGTAGGCGTAGCCCGTCGTAGACATCGCTTAATTAAACTTGGCGTAAATTGCGACTTTATTGTGTCTTTTTCTTCATTCCCAACAGGATACTCGACGCACCTAACACCAGCAAACCTAATGTCGAAGATGATTCGGGAATAGGTTTAGTTTGACTAATTACTGTCACTTTTGGATCGAGAGTATCACCTGTGGAATAAATATAATCAAAAGCACCTTTATCATTAAGAACACTTGCACGCAAAAACAATCCACTCCAGCGAGCTATAGTTTCTACTGCTACATTTTGCTCGATTGTCGGGTTATTAGGGTCTGGTACTGCACCTAACGGATTATTGGTATTTGTAATGCCAAAATGGTTTGCACCTAAAATGCTAATTAACGCCTTAGGAGCGTCTTTAATATTATCATAAGTTGCTTGCGCTCTAAAAGGAAGCGCTCTACCATCATCAGTTCCCTGCAACAAAGCAATGGGAATTCCGGAATTATTAATGGGAATAAACTCATCGTTTGCGTCGCGAAGATTTGCACCAAAAAATGCTCCTGCTACCAGTTCCTTCTGTCGGCTAAATGAGCCTTCACATCCAGTCGGAACGCAAAGATTGGTAATAGCAGAAAGACCGACAGCACCTCCTAAAGAGTGACCGATTAAGGCGAGTTTTTGTGTATTAATAACGCCCTTCACAGGTGAAGTAGGATTAGAGTTTTCTGCGAGCATTTGTGTTAAAACAGCGTTGAGTTGTGAGGTTTGAGGTGCAAGTCCTTTACCGAATGAAAGCAAACGTTCGTTATTAGGTACAACCACAATAAATCCGTACCTAGCTATGATACTGGCGTAATTTGAGTAATTTGATTTATCTACAAGCGCACCTTGCAACAAAAGCGCAATAGGAAACGAGTATTTACCAGTTTTCAAATTTTTTGGATTAGGAAAGTAAATATCAGCTAAGTTATTATTCGCAGAGATTGTTGTCGTGTAACTAGCCACATCATTAAATAAAGGTGTATCATTGAATGTCGCGGCAGTCGCCGTTTTCTCTGTACCCCAAACAATCAATGCCACACCTACAGAAACTACGGAAAATGCTTTTAAGCTAGCCACAATAATTAATTTTTAAACCTTAGTATATTGGCAAATTAAACTGCAAAACGGTTGGTTTACATCTACCATAAGTTGTATTAGCTGAAAAATTTGCTGATTATAGCCAATTCCTTGATACCTTAGTAGAAAACTTCAGGTTTAGTCTTATGGTGACGACAGCAGCAAGCAGTTCCCAACGAGTCATACTGCAAAACATCAGTTGGCACACCTTTGAAAGCATCCTTGCAGAAATGGGGGATAATCATGCTACTCGGCTGGCTTATGATGAAAAAATCCTAGAAATAGTTGCTCCGTCGATGCACCACGAGCATACTATTAGAGTTATCGATCAGCTGATTCTGGTTTTAGCTGAAGAACTGAACCTCAACCTTAAAAGTACTGGTTCAGTAACTTGTAAACGTCAAGATTTATTGCGGGGTGTGGAACCAGATTCTAGTTTTTACATTCAAAATGAACTTGTGATGAGACAAAAGCAAAATCTTGACTTGACACAAGACCCACCACCTGATTTAGTAATCGAGGTAGACTACACTAGTTCTTCTATTGATAGAATGCCAATTTATCAAGCTTTGGGTATACCGGAAGTTTGGCGTTATAACGAACCTGTAATGCAGATTTACCAACTGCACGAGAATGTTTATGTTGCGTGTGATGTTTCACCAACTTTTGCAAATTTGCCTTTAACTACAGAAATTCCTCGATTTTTGCTCATAAGTCTGAATATTGGGGAAATTGCGATGATTCGCTCATTCCGTGGTTGGGTGAGACAGCAGATAGTCAATTGACAAGCGATCGCTCTCTAGTACCATATTCTATAGTCCAGCCATTTTGATCAGGTGTTCTATGTCCAGCGTTGAAAAAGACCAAAGCCGCGAGGATCGCATTAAAACTGAAATAATTGCCGATGCCGAAGACAAAGAAGAACGAGCGATGGGCTGGTATTATTATCTCGACGATACTCTAAACATTCCATTTAACGCGAAGTGGAAAAAGAAGCCACGCGGTAAATCAACCACTGTGGAAGAGAAAACAGTTGAAGTGCTGGGAATGGCATCAGAAGATGAGTGCGAGCGCGATATGCTGTTAGAAGTAGTTTTGCTTGGTGGTAAAGATGAAGATGTGTTTACTGTCAAGCTATCGGAGATAGAAGCGATTGATGCTGATAGCGAAACCACTGAAGCGATCGCTGATTGGCACTATTGGCTAGCTAGAGGATATAAATTTTAATTTGGGTATTGGGAGAAGGTAAAAGTAAAAAGGTAAAAGTAACAAGAAAGATTTTTGACTTTTACCTTTTACCTTGTTTCCCCTACCTCCCTATTTTTATGATATATGCCGAATAATACGGCAGGGATTACCCGCAGCTACGACATTTTCTGGTATATCTTTTACAACCACACTACCAGCACCGATGGTAGTGTTATCACCAATTGTTACCCCTGGACAAATAATTGCATTGCCCCCAATCCAGACATTGTTGCCGATTCTAATCGGGGCAGCAAGTTCTCTACCAGAAAGACGAATTTCCGGTTCTATCGGGTGATAAGCTGTGTAAATTTGTACGTAAGGAGCGCATAAAACATTATCACCAATGTGGACTGTGTTACAGTCTAAAATTACACAGCCATAGTTCATATATAAGTTTTCACCAACATAAATATTACTGCCATAATCACAGTGAAAGGGCGGCACAATTTGAACTTTATCCCCCACTTTGCCGAACAATTCCTGCAAAATTTGGCTTCGCTGTTCTGGCTGTTCTTCTGTGGTTGAGTTGTACTGTCTTAGCAGACGACAAGCGCGTTTATTTTCGCTAGCTAATTCTGGATCAATTGCCAAATATAACTCGCCAGCTAGCATTTTCTCTTTCTCTGTTTTGTCCATGACAAAATTTATGAAGAATTCTTTCGCGGATTATTCCATTTTAAAAGGCGCAAAACTAAGGTACAATTGAATGGGCACAGCCGCTTGTAGGTGTATTATTGGATGCTTCATCAGATTACGAATACATCACCAATCAAGTAATGAATAATCGATTGCGGTTGTAATTCAAACTTGATCGACAGTTAACTGGCAAACGGTTGAGCGATGAGATTGATGATGTAAGTGCAGAGAATGTCACTAATTTGATTGAAGCGGCAGATGCTAACATTCAGCAGCCAAAAATACAAGCGGCGTTGCTGGAATTTTTGCGTTAACTAATAGGTAATAGTTTCATCAAATACGCCATAACGAGCTTTTCCCTGCTGCTTGGCGCGGTACATAGCCAGATCCGCATCTCTTAGCAGACTTTCTGGTTCATCATGATTTTTACCACTTAAAGCTATGCCAATACTGGCTGTGCAAATTATCTCTTGTCCATTGAGGTTAACTGATAATTCTAAGGACTCGTGAATGCGTTTAGCAATGTTGGTAGCATCGCTAACGTCTTTAATTTCCTCTAAAAGAACAGCAAACTCATCACCGCCAAATCGGGCGACGGTATCACCACTACGTAAGCATGACTCCAACCGTCGAGCGATCGCTACTAACAAATCATCCCCCATTTTATGCCCAAAGCGATCATTAATCGCCTTGAAGCCATCTAAATCCAAAAACAAAACTGCAAAATGATAATTATTTCGTCGTTTGCTTCGCTCAATTGCTTGCTTAAGTCTATCTATAAATAAAACTCGATTCGGTAGTGCCGTTAGTCCATCGTAAAATGCATTACGCAGCAGTTGCGCTTCTGTGCGCTTGCGTTTAGTAATGTCCTGAAAAACTAAAACCGCACCAGTAATCTTACCATCACCATCGCGGATGGGTGCAACACTATCTCCAATCGGTATTTGTGTGCCATCTTTGGCAATTAGCGTACAGTTTTCCGGTAAATTCAAAACTGCATCTGCTTCGATTGCACGTTTGGCTAAATTCTCAATTGGTTCGTTCATATCGTTGTCAACCAAGCTGAAAACTTCTGTTAAATCCTTACCAAGTGCTTCATCTGGCTTCCACCGAGTAAGCGCTTGTGCTACAGGATTCATAATTTGGATACAACCTTTTATATCCGTCACAATTACTGCACAGCCCATACTATTAATAATTGCAGCCAGCCAGCGATTTTCTGACTGCAATCTCTTTTCAATCTGGTGTCTGTAAAGAGCCATTTCTACAGCAATATGTAAGTCTTTTTCGGCAATTGGCTTGAGAATGTAGCTAAAAGGCTCAGTCAATCGCTTTTTATCTAATGTTGTGTCTTGAGAATACTCCGTCAAATATAATACTGGTACGTGGAAATTATTCTGAATGATTTCTGCCACTTGCACTCCATTGATTTTCCCAGCTAAGCAGATATCAATTAACACTAAATGTGGATGAGTTTCTGCTACTTTTTTTATCGCCTCCTCACCAGAATCAGTGATTTCCGGAACAGTGTATCCTAAATTCTGTAACCTATTGCTAATATCTACTGCTAGGATTTTTTCATCCTCAACAACTAGAATTTTCGGACTGTCCATGCTAAAATCACCTGTTGGCTAAGGCTCAGATGTTGTTGTCTGTGTCAACTCAATCTGAAAGAGAATAATCTCTATAATAATCAATCTCTAAACTAACTGCGTCATAGCTTGACTAAAATGCTGAATAATTATCAAACTCTTTTTTTTACGATGCTCATTCTAAGTGTTTTGTAAAGCTTATAAAAAACATTATGCAGCTAATATCAAGTTATTTATGTTTAACGTAAATTATCTTCAAACTACCACAAATCAAAGACGTATTTCCCTAAATAAGTAGTTACTTAATTAATCAAAAACTACTTATTTGCGGTATTTACTTAGAAAAATAAAAATAGGAAAAGGTTAATAAAATCACAAATTAACTGAATATCTATAAAGCGGGTAAATTAAACCCTAGCTGTGGCAGGGATTAAGCAAATTACCTTATCAGTATTATTGTTATTTTGATACATTTTTTGGGGGATAATTTCCTATATTTTTATGTGGTTATGATATGAAGAGACAGTAAATAATACTGATTTAGGGATGCTCTTGAGCTGGGACTGGGAAAGATATTATTCATATGGTGTTTCTTCCCAGTACCCAGTTCAAGGGTCTCCAATCCCCAATACATCCCCTGCTTAAAAAGGGTTGGACTTACTTCTAGTCAATTCAATGGTAATTTTGCCGCCAAAGTCGGGAATGGGTGCGGCGGGTTTGCTCAAAGTGACTTGAACTTGCGAGACGCGATCGCACTCTTTGAGAATAAAATCTGCTATCGTCGCTACTAAACGTTCTATCAAAGCGAACTTTGATGTCTTTACCAGATGTTGCACTCCGGCGATGACGCTGCGATAATCAACAGTGTCTTCAATTGCGTCAGTTTTAGCCGCTGTAGAGATATCCAGCCATAACTTCACATCCACCTCAAACCATTGTCCTAGCACCTGTTCCTCAGCCAGATAGCCAGTGTAGCCATAGCAACGAATTCCCGTTAAATGAATCGAGTCCATCAGAGTTCAGTCTACTCATCGAATTTTGTATTCTGGATTGTAAAGTGAATTTCCCTATACAAAATCTAAAATTTAATATTGTCTTATACCTTTGTTTGATTTAATGTCAATCGCCTTTAACAATGTTAATCAACTTTGTTCCTTTATCTTGGTGGAGACGCTAAAGCGCTTGGGACTGACTTGTGCAGTGATTTGTCCTGGTTCACGTTCCACACCCCTAGCAGTCGCTTTTGCTGAAGCTAAACCTGATATTACAGCGATTTCCATTCTCGATGAACGCTCAGCCGCCTTTTTTGCTTTAGGAGTAGCTAAAGCAAGCGGACTCCCGGTAGTACTCGTTTGCAGTTCTGGAACAGCGGGAGCGAACTTTTACCCAGCGGTAATTGAAGCTAGAGAAAGTCGCGTCCCACTGCTGATATTAACCGCCGATAGACCGCAAGAATTACGAGATTGTCACTCTGGACAAACCATAGACCAATTAAAACTATATGGTAATTACCCAAACTGGCAAACAGAGTTAGCCTTACCCTCACCAGAACTAGGAATGCTAGCTTATCTGCGACAAACGGTAATTCATGCATGGGAGCGATCGCAAACTCCTGTTAGCGGTGCAGTGCATCTAAATATACCCTTTCGCGACCCTCTCGCACCCATTCTTGATGCAAATATAGAAGCGTCTCTACAATTTCACCCAGAAGAATTCTTTTCGGGAATCAGTATGGGCGGGGTTTCCCCGTCCCTTCTATCCTCGCGCCTCCCCATTCCCCAAGAATGGCTAAAATCTGACCGAGGTATAATAATTGCCGGGGTTGCCCAAGCGCAGCAGCCAAAAGAATATTGTAGTGCGATCGCTCAACTTTCCCAAACCTTAAAATTCCCCGTTCTCGCAGAAGGACTCTCCCCAGTAAGAAATTATGCCGACCTCAACCCTTATTTAATCTCCACCTATGACCTAATTTTGCGAATTCAGCATCTTTCGCAGCAGTTAGCGCCAGAAATAGTAATTCAAATCGGGGAACTTCCCACCAGTAAACAACTGCGTAACTGGCTAAATAATACACAAGCAAAACGTTGGATAATTGACCCAAGCGACCAAAACCTCGACCCCCTCCACGGAAAAACAATACACCTACGAGTATCGATTGAACAGTTAGCGACGGGAGATGGGGGAGATAAGGGGGATAAGAAAGAAGG
>CAXTNZ010000141.1:0-17921 GCA_964245695.1 uncultured bacterium
TTCCCCTGCTCCCGTTCGCGCAGCGTGTCCGCAGGACTCAGCTTCCCCTGCTCCCGTTCGCGCAGCGTGTCCGCAGGACTCAGCTTCCCCTGCTCCCCTGCTCCCGAAGCTTCCATCTCCCCAAATATTACTGGCATTGGCACAATTAAGACAGTGCTGAATTGTGTAGAAAACGTGAGTGCAGAAAGTTTAGAAATTGCCAAAACTCTTTACGAAACGGGGAAAGCAGCCTTTGAAAATGGGCAATATCGTCAATCTGTGGAAAATCTCGAAAAGGCAAGTGCCCTTTTAGCTGGTAATTCTCGCCTTGGGGGAGAGGTACAAATTTGGCTGGTAACAGCTTATGAAGCGGCTGGGCGCACAGAGGATGCGATCGCCCTTTGCGAACAACTCAAACGCCATCCTTATTCAGAAACCAGCAAACAAGCGCGACACTTGGTTTACATCTTAAAAGCACCGAAGTTGCAAAGACCTAGCGAATGGATGACTCAAATTCCTGATTTGGGAACGCTGTCTGACAATGAAAGCAAAATTCGTTTGGCTGCTAACAGTACAAAATCGTCTCCGCAAAAAAAGCCGATTGAGCGAGAATACGTAGACCTAAGCCAAGTCAATACTAAAGATAATCGCTTTATTTGGGTCGCATTAATTACCATTGGTTTAATCTTGGGTAGCTTAGTTTGGTTGAGTCTTTGAACCGCACCGGAGGACACTTCCATGCCCTCCGCCCTTGCAATGTGTTTGTGGCGCAGAGGACGCAGAGAAGGAAAAGGTAGAAAAAATATTGACTTTTTGGGAGACTTATACTAATGAATTTATCTGCTTTAGCAAAAATTTTAGTCCGGGTAAGGTTTGTCTGCCTCCTGCTATTGGCATCCCTGCTGCTGTCTGGTTGTGTACACTATGAAGCGGGGATAAACTTTGACAACCCGAATCGCGGCGAACTAGTACAGCATATTAAGTTGGCAGAACGGCTCACCAGTTTTAGTGGTGACTCAGTATACGAATGGTTAAATAGCATCGAACGCCGCGCCCGCCAACTCGAAGGCAAAGTGCGGCGGGTTTCCAATGAAGAAATTATTGTGACAATTCCCTTCAGTAATGGTCAGGAATTGCAAACGAAGTTCAACGAATTCTTCAATCCGAAAATCAATCAAAAAACTGAAGCTGTGAAGGGGATATCTGACTCAGAACTGCCAAAAATTGAGTCAAACTTACTTCTGTATCAGAACAATTTCTTACTGTTAGTGCGGAATCGGTTGATTTACGACTTGGATTTGCGATCGCTTTCCCTAATTGCCAGCAAAGGTAACGTTCTGGCGAATGCAGGTTCAATTCTCGATTTGGAATTTAGCTTAAAAACCCCTTGGGGCGCAAGAACTATTCAAAAAACTGAAAATGCTATCCAGCCAGAAAAGATTAACAATCAACTGGTATGGAAGCTCACTCCTGGTGAACTAAACCACATAGAAGCAGTTTTTTGGCTTCCCAGTCCCCTCGGCATTGGTAGTTTGTTGATTCTCCTGTTTGTTGTCGGCGGATTTTATCTGAGGTATACTTTTATGCCAGACCCCAGGATTCAATTTGCAGCTTCTTCAGCAGCTAGTGAACAGTCATAAGTTTGGCTCGTTCCTCTAAGCGTTGGCTGGGAACGAGACAATCAAGCGGACATATATCACAAAAGCCAATATTGAAGTTGTGAAAGTACGACTGTTTTTAGTATTAGCCGCCTTATTCGTTGTTAGTTATAGGTTGTCGGCATATTCGCATAGGGCTACATCTAGCCCAGAAATAATTGCCACACCAACACCTACGGCAACATTAACACCAAGTCAGCCCGACAGGACAACCATCTCTGTGACTAAGTTGACAGACGATATTGAAGTGGTTGAGAAAAACGCGACGAAGGTTGTCTTTATTTTGGTAAAGGTACTGGCGGCTTTACTAAGTCTTCTGATCATTGATCGCATCATCTTACTGATTTTTTACCGCTCATCCCAGCTGATCATAGACAATTTCACGAACGCCTCTGCTGATGAACTCGACAAAGTGTTACCCGGTCTTTCACAATTAGCGCGGGAAAGACTGGTGCGGGAGATGAAAGGCGTCCGTCAACGAGTGAAGCAACATATCATCACCCAAGGACCAGAAAACTATCGCCCCCCTGATAAGTTTGCGTTACCCCAATCAACGTCAGATCAACGACTTGCTGACTTAGTAGCTTCACTTAACGAGTTCACACCAGACCAAATCGATCCAGTCGTCCACATGTTGAAGGTTATATTCCCGCCCTATGGTACGAAAGTAACTAGCATCCTTCAAAGCCAGGGTAAAGAATATGACAGACTGGGAATTACTTTTGAAATTACTAATATAGAAGGTCGCCTTTCGTCTAAGTTGTACACCATCTGGGAGTCGCTTAACGACAACTCAGTAGCTTCCCAACAGGCGCTTAAAGACCGCTATCGGGCGCTGTTAAAATCCGCTATCCGTTGGCTAGCACTAGAACTTTGTCGGCGAGAAATGGTAGCAGCCGTACCCTGGAATCACTTTGGTGGCACACGCGATCGCTATCAAGCAAAGATTTATAACTTTTTTGGCGCTCTTAACCAAGCCAGCGCTCCAACTCATGGCAAATTGTTCTACGAGTTGGCGATTGAGGATTTGAAGCAAGCAATAATCTTGTATCCAAACTGGTTTCAACCCTACGAAAATTTGGCTGACACATACAGCAGCCTGGGACGAGAAACTCTGGGCAACGAATGTATAAATTGGCAACGTCAAGCGATACTGCAATACGATGAGGCGCTAAAAAGATGTAAGGATGTATCTGTCAAGCGCCGGATTATAGTTGGTAAAGCGATGGCTGAGCTACTGACAGGTGATGTCACTCTGGTTCAGGAAGGGAAACAGGAAATAGAGAATATCAAGAGAAGTTGGGATGATACATCAGAGCTAAACACGCGTTTTCTGTATAACCTGGCATCTTGGTACGCGATCGCTCACCGAGATAATGCACAAGTAAAAACCGCGCTTCCACTAGCCCGCCGTTACTTAGTTTACGCTCTCGTTAGAGACAGCGAACGCAGCCTTTGGGACTGGGCTGACAAAGACCCCGATTTGCAAAGCATTTGTGAGGGTTTTGCGAAATTGCAATTCTCACTGTTGAAGAAATTGAATGAAGTTCCTGAACTTCCCACCTTAATAGGCAAGGATTTTTCCCGGCACATAGAAGAAGTTCTCAAAACATCCCAGTGGTGATACTTACAAAGGAGATAAAACAAAATGAGCGATGACAAAAACAATAAACAAAAAAGCGGCTTTGAAAGAAAGATACAGCCGCCAAACACCGGCAAGCCTCGCAAAACCGAAGCGGGAGGATCTCGTGCTGGGCTAAAGCCCATAACGAGGGAAAAATTACCTGGGGACGAAATTACCGGGGAAATACCGCCTTGGGACGACGAGGAAAACAATCTTTGAAGTATAAAGGCAGGGGCGTTGCCTTTTATACCTTTTTAAGGTGACAAACGCTCTATTTTCCAACTACCATCATCTAAGCAACTATAAAGCAAGCGATCGTGCAGGCGACTGGGGCGTCCTTGCCAAAACTCAATTTTGGTCGGGATCACTCGCAATCCTCCCCAGTGCGGCGGTCGCTGAACATCTTCATTTTCATATTTTACCTGAAGTTCTTGCAAGCGTTGCTCAAGAACTTCTCTGTTTTCTATCACCTCGCTTTGATTAGATGCCCATGCACCGAGGCGACTGTTCAACGGACGACTGTGAAAATACTCATCAGACTCGTTTTCCGATACCTTTTCTACCTGCCCATAAATACGGACTTGGCGTTCTAGTTCCGCCCACCAGAAAACCAAGGATGCCTGCGGATTTTCTCCTAATTCTTGTCCTTTTTGACTATTATAGTTAGTGTAAAAAACAAAGCCCCGTTCATCAAAATCTTTCAGCAGCACCATTCTTGCCGACGGTTTGCCGTCTGGTGTAGCAGTGGCAATCGTCATGGCATTCGGTTCGGTAAGTTGGGCAGCTAGTGCCTGCTCGAACCATTTTTTAAATTGTCTAAAAGGATTAAAATCAACCTCGGAGACGCTAAGACCCTCTAAGGTGTAATCTTTGCGAAGGTCAGCTATAGTTTTGTCCATGATGATCTGCTTTTTTTTTGTCAGCTTAGCTTATATACACGTTTCTTAAAAGTATCTATCATGATCATCAGCACAAACTGAATTTTACCTATCCTGCCAATAGAGATTGCATAATATGCGCCGTTCAGCCTCCGTTAAAAGTCTGTTATTCTATGGTTTGAGCGGTCCGATTATCGCTCTAAATATTTGGTTGGTGTCTCAGTTTTATCAGTTATTTCAGCATCCAATTACCATCCTAATCATTGCCGCGATTCTTGCTTTTTTACTGAATTATCCAGTGAAATTTTTTGAACGCGCTCGGATTACACGCACTCAGGCGGTGATTATAGTTTTGCTGGCAGCTTTAACGCTGTTTGTGATTCTGGGTGTAACCTTAGTGCCGATAGTAGTTGACCAAACGATTCAACTTTTAAATAAGATTCCTGGTTTGTTGAGCAGCAGTCAAGCAAATTTACAACAGTTTGAGGCATTGGCGAGACAGCGGCGTTTGCCGTTAGATTTGAGGGTTGTGAGCAATCAAATCAATGTCAGTATTCAGAACGTGGTGCAACAACTAGCTTCTAGTGCTGTGGGTGTGGCTGGGACGGTGCTATCAGGATTACTCAATATAGTGTTAATAGTCGTACTGGCATTTTACATGCTTTTGTATGGCGATCGCGTCTGGTCTGGTTTGGTTAATCTCCTACCGCCGAATATTCGAGTCCCCTTAACCACATCTTTGCGCCTCAATTTCCACAACTTCTTCCTCAGCCAACTTTTGCTGGGGCTGTTTATGATAGTTTGTCTCACCCCGATTTTCTCGATTCTGAAGGTGCCGTATGCTTTGTTGTTTGCCATACTTATTGGCATCTCCGAACTGATTCCCTTTATTGGCGCATCTCTTGGTATCGGTTTGGTGACAATTTTGGTACTGCTGCAAAGTTGGTGGCTAGCAATTCAAGTCGCAATAGCAGCGGTTTTGTTGCAGCAGGTTAAAGATAATTTGATAGCGCCCAAATTACTCGGCGATGTTATCGGGCTTAATCCTATCTGGATTTTCGTTTCTATTTTGATGGGATTTGAAATTGCTGGGATATTGGGGACACTTGTTGCTGTGCCGATCGCAGGTACCATTAAAGGTACTTTCGATGCTCTTAAGAACAACAAGCCGACTGAGTTTGGTTCAATAACTATTCCTCACCCACCTGCCGATTAAGTTTGAGCTTCTTTCTCACAGCAACCAGCCAGAACTTCTATCTCTGAAACCACCCGTTCTAATTCTTCAATCATCGGAATTGCTCCAGTCTTGCGGAAAGCATCTACAAGTGAGCGATAATACCAAAGTGTACCTTCTTTGCCACCATGAAAGCGTTCCCAAAGTGATTCGCCCAACACGCGATAAT
Organism: uncultured bacterium; assembly: GCA_964245695.1. Classification (GTDB taxonomy): domain Bacteria; phylum Cyanobacteriota; class Cyanobacteriia; order Cyanobacteriales; family Nostocaceae; genus Hassallia. The sequence continues at coordinate 5,543 of CAXTNZ010000141.1, forward strand.
CTTTGCGAATCGATTGAGCATTGTAGAGTTTATCGGCTCCGGAAACAAGTAATACCGAGCGCGATGCGGTGCAAATATGAGCAATATATGCTTCTTTGCGTTGTCGCCAAGGTGGTTTTGGTATAGTGTCTGAGTCAGTGCAACCATCGACAATTGTTGTTACATTGTCTCCAAAACGATGGCGTATTTCTTCTCTGGTTGTCGCTCCACCTTGGTCTTCGATGGCATCATGTAAAAGGGCTGCGATCGCTTCATCTTCATTTGCTCCATATTCTAAGGCAATACTCGCGACACCTAACAAATGAGCGATATAAGGAACACCTGAACCTTTACGAATTTGGTTTGCGTGAAGTTGTGTAGCGTAGGTAAGGGCTTCGGTAAAGCGTTCTGAAAGCATTTTATTAAGCATAATGTTATTGAAAAGCACTTTACCTGAAAATGCTTTTCAATGCACTATTAGTTTTAGAATAAACCGCCAATAAGCAGGGCGAACGCAAAGAAAGAGAGGAAAGGGCATCTCAGCTAAAATTAAATTATCTATCTAGCTTGCTATGGCATAGTTATGAAAAGCGAAAAAGCGATTTTGCCGTCTTGGTACTCTGATGAAGATTTGATGCAAATGAGTTCAGAGAATCCAGAACTGCGATTTGAACGTAATGCGGATGGAACTTTGGAAACTATGCCACCAACTGGGGGAATTTCTGGAAATAGAGAAATAAAAGCAGGAGCTTATCTGCTAAATTGGGTGGAAAGTAAAGATTTAGGTGAAGTTTTCAGTTCAAGTACCGGTTTTAGATTACCCAATACTGCTGTAAAATCTCCTGATGCTGCTTTTGTGGCGAAAGGACGCTTACCAGAAGGTTGGGATGAGCAAGAAGACCAGTTTATAAATTTAGCACCTGATTTTGTCATTGAAATTCGTTCTAAAAATGACAGCTTGGAAAAACTCAAGGCAAAAATGGCAGAATATATTGCCAATGGAGTGCGTTTGGGATGGTTAATTGACCGTCAAAATCAGCAAGCTTTTGTTTATCGAATTGATAATTCAATTACTCAGTATCCAGCAACGGCAATTTTGAATGGTGAAGATGTTGTACCGGGATTTACCTTGCCTTTAAAAAAATTATTGTAGAGTGGTGATAACAAACCGCCAATAAATCAAGGAAGCCAAGGAAGATAGAAAGGTGCAAATTGTTACAAATATTATAGTTACTTAACAGTTAATTCGGAGCTAATCGCAGCATTTGTCTTACTATCATCTGCTTTTTCAGCAACAGTAACAGTTAACTTTAATCCGAAAGCATTTAACCAAGTTGCCAGATTAGAAATTGCCTCGCTGCCGCGTTGTGATAGCAATTCGTCTAGTTTTTCTAGATGCAGTTTTGCTTGTTCTGGTGTCATGTTTTGTTCACCAAGCGCTTCCGCAACATGGCTTAATGCAAGTTTCAGCAGTTTAGGATCTGGTTCTTCACCTTCTTCCAATTCAAAATGAGTTTCGAGATAGAGAGCAGCATAACTTAGGTCTTTGAGGCGTAAAATCAAATCATCATAATAACTATCACTGGTTGGCATTTTCTCGTCTCCTATAGTCTATCCAGTATTCTATTGCGCTGCGAATATCTTGGTCTTTCCTTCCTTTTATCACCTCCACACAGAAGAAGCACCGCGATTGTTTTTAGTTGTCCAAAATATATTCGATAGCCGGAACCGTAGTCTATTCTTAATTCACATACACCTTCACTGACTGAACGATAATCTCCCAAATTGCCTAAACTAACTCGGTTAAGTCTTTTCTCTATAATAGTTTTAGCTTTGCGATCGCGCAGCGAATCTAACCAGTCAGCGAAAGGAACTTTGCCTTCTAAGGTGACGTAACGTCGAATTTCTCTTGGTTGTGCTTCCATGAATTGATTTTATAGGCGAAAGCGATCGCACTCCATCACCTGTCTTGACAAATTGCTACCTTTATATACGAAATTGAACTACTATTTTCTATATAGTCGCAGCCAGAACTGCAATTTTGCCCTTCGATAGGCTTTGTCCATCATTTCTTTTGCTAGTGGATGATAACCATTATTATTGAAAAACGCTAAAGGCGACTCTTTCACCTGATAGCTAATAGCTTCACCAGTTGTTACCAGCCTAGCGAAGTGTTCGCAATTCCATCCAAAAAGACCATAATCCCACTCTTGAAAAAGCTGATAAGCAATTAAACATCTATCAAGAACATCTTTTCTAGATAGTAATTTTACGTTAACTGCTCTTTTAGCGTTGCGTGGAATTGGAAACACCGCAAATCCGTTTACGCCAAAGTTAAAGTAGTGGGTATCAGATATGGTTATGTGATAGTGCAATGTTGAATCTTTAGGATGTTCTCTATGATGAATGAGGAATCCTGCATTTGAACTGTTGTAGTCAACATGAGCATAAAATGGATGAATAGCTTTCTCCATAGTATTTTGAACGTTTAGAAGTGATAACCACTCCTCTATCGACTGAGGACGATCGCTTGCTTTTACTTCCATCCCCTTAATAATTGCCTGATTCACTTTTTCACTAATACTAGAGTTAATCTCTTTTGGTTCCAATAACGGCGTACCAATAGCCCTAACTGGAGACATTGTTGGTGCTTCTCCTGTTAAAATGGCATACAAAGTTGCCGCTAAAGCATAAACATCACTATAAGCACCTCTTTTTGCTCTTTTGTGATATTGCTCAATCCGTGCAAAGCCATCAGATAATATTTGCGTATGCGTCTTTGTCAAATTTGGGCTAAACTCCCGCGCAATACCAAAGTCAATTAACACAGCTTCCGAATTACCATAACGCAACATGATATTTTGTGGTTTGATATCTCTATGCAACAAGCCGTTATTATGAACTACGGTTAGCGCTTCACCAATTTGCTGAATGTAGCGTAATGCATTGACTTCAGACAAAGCACCTTGATTTTCAACCAAATTTGCTAAATCTTCCCCATCAATATATTCCATCACCATGCACCACAGCGTACCCTCTTGGATGACTTCATATATCCGCACGATATGGGGATGAGTGCATATTGCTAGTTTTATAGCTATAGCCATCAAAATTAGGACGTAAACTATAAGAGTTACCCTTGCGTGTACCCGATTTCAATGGCTAAACCTTATAGTGATGATTTTCGGCAAAAAGTCATGCAAGTGATTGAGTTGGATGGTCTCAAGAAATGTGAGGCGCGAGGCTACTGTTCAATATCAGTCGCAACACGATTAACTTGTGGTTCCAGCGCAAAGCCGAAACGGGCGATGTCAAACCCAAACAGAGGGCAGCATTGCCGCAGAACGGCAAAATCAATGATTGGGATAAGTTCCGCATTTTTGTCAAAGAACATGGGGATAAAACCCAGAGTGAAATGGCGCAGCTATGGGACGGGGAGATTAGCCAGCGAACAATTTCCAGGGCATTACGAAGGATAGGACATACACGTAAAAAAAAACATACGGGTATAGCCAACGAGATGAAGCCAAACGCTCAGCGTTCTTAGCCCAACTAGAAAACCCAAAAGCATCTCCGAAGAGTCTATGTTGATGAGTCTGGTATGGATGAACGCGATAGCTATGGCTACGGATACTCTCCTATTGGGGAACGCTTCTACGACCTCAAATCAGGTCGGCGGCAAGGTCGCATTAATATGATTGCTGGGTATCGAGAGGGGCAATTAATTGCACCTTTTACGGTTGAGGGGACGTGTAACCGAACCGTGTTTGAGACCTGGCTAGAAACGTGCTTGATTCCGGTGTTGCGTCCAGGTGAGTGGGTGATTGTAGACAATGCGAAATTTCATCATGGTGGTCGAATTGCCCAATTAATTGAAGCCGCAGGATGCCAGCTAGTCTACCTACCGCCCTACTCGCCAGACCTTAACCGGATTGAAAAGTGTTGGGCGACTTTAAAAAGTAGAGTTCGCAAGTTGTTATCCGAATCGGATAATTTACGTGATGCAATGGAAACCGTTCTCAAGCAAGCCGCGTCCTAACTGACATGGCTACAGCTATATTGCTTCATTCAAGAAATCTTGCTGAAATCTGGCAAAATCCGGACGACGTTGCACATTATCATTTAAAGTCTTAATGACAACGTAGCGCTTATTATTATCTGTAGCGCGATAAGTTATACCAAAGCCACCTTCGCCTAATTCTTTGTCAATTGTGTATTTACCGCTTTGCAACTGATTCCCTGATTCCCAAGCCATTACTGACAATGCCAAAATACTGGTGTCAATTATGGCATAAACTGGAAAAATGGCTATGAGTGCGTCCAGGCACGACTACAAACACATCAACTACTCTTTGACTATCTCAACCAAATCTTCAATCAAAACATTGAAAGTCCGCGCTAATTTGAATAGTGCAGTGACATCAGCCATTGCCATTCCATCAGACAACGCATAAGTTTTAATCGTGCCGTATGGGACTCCTGAACGTTCAGAAACTTCCTTGAGAGTCCATCCCTGTTTACCAGCAAACTCTCGAATACGTAACTTAACTAATCCCATACTTGACAAACGCCGGCATTTCAACTCTAATAATTTTATAGATTAAAAGCGTAGACGCGTAGCGGTGAAGCAGCGCGGTCTTCTCCCAAAGGCAGAGGCTAACGCCAAGGGGAGCCACTGCGTTGGACGGGTTTCCCGGCTTGAAGCATGTGGCGTGGTTTCCCCCATGAGCGACTGCACCAAGCCGATAGCGAAGCGGTAGCGAGTCTTCGAGCGTCAGGGCTTGTCGCTAGACATCGCTTGCATAAAACCCACAAACATTTAATTAACCAATGATTGTGAGCATCTAAGTCATGATAACACCGTATCACTACAACCACATCAACTATTCAACCACATCAAACAAGTCTTCTAATAAAACATTAAACGTAGAAGCCAACTTTTTTAAGGCAGTCAGGTCAACAGTTGCTCTTTCTGGCAGGCGTGCGTAAGTTTTAATCGTACCGTATGGGACTCCAGAGCGATCAGCTAATTCCTTAAGCGTCCAGCCTTCTTTATCTGTAAACTCTTTAATTCGCAACCTCACCATTCCCATACTTGACAAGCGCCTAAGTCTCAGCTTTAATCTAGTATATATTAAAAGCGATCGCCCCCGTCTGACAAACTAAAGCGATCGCCAACATAAAAACCCACTTTGAGCAAATTAACCACTACATGAGCGTCTTGTGAGCATCTCGTGAGCGTTTATTTAATCATTTTTGTGAGCATCTACCATGATAACACCGCAGTCGGAATCCGAGTCAGTTAATCCATTAGCAAGATTTGTCACCCCAGAGGCGATCTCTTTACTCCTCAATATCAGAGTCGAGCAAATCAAAGACATCCGCTTATGGCGGTATGTAATTCTGGTAGTAGCCCAAGGAAAGACTCGGTTTGTCAGTTACGCCGACTTGCCACCAATTGTAGAAGCCGAAGCGCCAAAAACTCAAGATTTTCTTTGTTGGCGCAAGCGATGGAAGAAAAGCGAAACCAAAAAAGCACCAGAGTTTTGGTTTAAATTCTATCAGCAGAAATTCATGCAAGCAGTTTCTGTTGCTCAACTCCGCACTTGGGGGGAATTGATACGCTTAATAAAGAGTGCTTTTTCTCAAACAGATATAGAGTCCTTACGGAGTGATTATCTCCAAGTTAAACAAACACTTATGTCTGTTTCGTAATCAGCTTGCCCTTATAACCGCTTCACAGGCAACATTAACTAATTGTATAACTTGTTTATTGAGTAACAATACCTACATATAATCCGGAGAAAGAAAGCACAAAGTTGACTTCAACCCAAAATTAAATTTTAAATTGCTTCATGGCGTTTCGTTGCAAAAACGCGCCGGAATTGTGACGTTTAAGCTAGAATTGTTAAAGGTTCTTTACAGAGTTTGCATACAATTCCTAATTCTGTTAGATCATCTCAGTATTTATTACAAGTAAGTCTGAAAATTTCCTCTATAGTTCACAGAACGCCCTCTTTTATGACGCTTCCAATCCGTAACGTCGCCATCATTGCCCACGTAGATCACGGCAAAACAACCCTCGTTGATGCACTCCTCAAACAATCCGGCATTTTCCGCGAAGGCGAAGACGTTCCGGATTGCGTCATGGACTCTAACGCTCTTGAAAGAGAGCGGGGTATCACCATTCTTTCTAAAAATACAGCAGTCCGCTACAAAGAAACGCTGATTAATATTGTTGACACTCCCGGACACGCTGACTTTGGTGGTGAAGTCGAACGGGTACTTGGGATGGTTGACGGGTGTCTTCTGATTGTCGATGCCAACGAAGGTCCCATGCCGCAAACGCGCTTCGTACTGAAGAAAGCTTTGGAAAAAGGTCTGCGTCCCATCGTTGTGATCAACAAAATCGACCGTGGTCAAGCCGACCCCCACGTTGCTGTTGATAAAGTTTTGGATCTGTTCTTGGAATTAGGGGCAGATGAAGACCAGTGTGATTTTACCTATCTGTTTGCCTCCGGTATGGGAGGTTTCGCCAAGGAAAGCTTGGAAGCAGAATCGGTAGATATGCAACCTTTATTTAATGCGATTCTCCGCCATGTTCCAGCACCTGTGGGAGATGCTTCTAAGCCTTTGCAACTACAAGTCACAACCCTAGATTATTCAGAATATCTCGGACGAATTATCATTGGCAGAATTCACAACGGCACGATCCGCCAAGGTCAACAAGCCGCTTTAGTAACAGAAAATGGCAGCATTGTCAAGGGGAAAGTTACCAAGTTGATGGGCTTTGAAGGGCTAAAGCGGGTGGAAATGGAAGAAGCAACCGCAGGTTATATTGTGGCGGTGGCTGGTTTCGCTGATGCTTATATTGGAGAAACGATTACAGATCCCAACGATCCGCAAGCATTGCCACTAATTAAGGTGGATGAACCAACCTTACAAATGACCTTCTGGGTGAATGATTCGCCTTTTGCAGGTCAAGAAGGTAAGTTGGTGACATCTCGACAAGTACGCGATCGCCTTTTCCGCGAACTAGAAACCAACGTTGCTTTGCGCGTCGAAGAAACAGATTCCCCCGATAAATTTCTAGTTTCCGGTCGTGGTGAACTTCACCTGGGCATCTTAATCGAAACCATGCGTAGAGAAGGTTTTGAATTTCAAGTATCCCAGCCACAAGTAATTTACCGCGAAGTCAACGGTCAACCTTGCGAACCTTACGAACTCCTAGTACTGGACATTCCCGTAGATGCAGTTGGTAGCTGTATCGAACGTCTAGGACAACGCAAAGGCGAAATGCAAGACATGCAACCTGGTGGTAATGACCGCACCCAGCTAGAATTTGTCATTCCTGCCCGTGGTTTGATTGGTTTCCGGGGTGAATTCATGCGGATGACTCGTGGTGAAGGCATCATGAATCACAGCTTCTTAGATTACCGTGGTATTAGTGGCGACATAGAAGCCCGCAACAAAGGCGTTTTGATTTCCTTTGAAGAAGGCGTTTCTACCTTCTACGCCATGAAAAATGCCGAAGATAGAGGAGCATTCTTTATTACTCCCGGCACCAAAGTTTACAGAGGCATGATTGTTGGAGAACACAATCGTCCCCAAGACTTGGAACTAAACATCTGCAAAACAAAGCAACTTACCAACCACCGCGCTGCTGGTGGTGACGAATTAGTGCAGTTGCAAGCACCAATTGACATGAGCCTTGAACGCGCTTTAGAGTACATCGGTTCTGATGAATTGGTAGAAGTTACACCTCAATCAATTCGTTTGCGGAAGATGGCGAAGAAGATGGCGAAACGGTAAGTAAGAATTTTTAATTGATTTAGAAAGCCCGCATTAGCGGGCTTTTTAGTTTTTTAAGTTATAAAATATCTTATAAATCACTCATTCGTGTTCAACGCTATGCCCTTTGAATTGTTCTAAGTTAAAGATATGGATCTAGATCAACTTAAAAATATTGTTAGAGCGGGACAGTTTAGAGCCATTACTTTAGATACATCAATTTTTGACGCTCAGGGTTTGAGGCTAGAATCAGGACTAATTAAGCAATTAGAACAGTTTCGAGATAGTTCTACAAGACTGATTCTTTCTGAAGTGGTCAAAGAAGAACTTTTATCACATTTAATAGAAAAAGCAAGGGATGCACAAAAGGAAATTGAAAAATCCCTAAAACAAGCTAAAGAGCATTGGCTGGTTGAGGATAAGAACATTGAAGTCATTAAAAAAACAATTTTCGGCGAGCATAAAGCACAGGAAATTGCATGTGAGCGATTTAATCATTTTGTAGAAGTTACATCCCTAGAGATAGTTGAAGCGCAAGACTATGTAATGGTTGGTGATTTGATACAGAAATACTTCCAAGCTAAACCTCCGTTTTCAGAAACAGGCAAAAAGAAGAATGAATTTCCTGATGCTATTGCTTTAATGTCATTGGAGACATGGGCTAATAAAAATCAAACTAAAATTATTGTTGTCACATCTGATAATGATTGGAAAAACTTCTGTAAAAGTTCTGAAAGGCTTATTGCCATCAATGATTTTGCAGGGGCTTTGGGATTATTTCAACTTAAAGATGCTGATGATATCTGTAAATACTTATCGGAAAGATATAAAAAGGGCGAACTTGAAGATGTAAAAGAAGCTATCTCTAATGCTTTGAAATATACAATTAGTGATATTGATATTTATCCAGAGGCAAATTCCGCTTACGTTTATGAACATGAATCTACGGAAATAACCTTCAATGGATTTGAATTTCAATTAATTGAGCCTCCTAATCTAATATTTAGACCAGTTAAGTTTGATGATGAAAGTTTGGTAGTTGAATCAAAATTGAGTGTTGATGTCAATGTTGAGTGCAGCTTTTCATTTTCTGTATATGATTCTATAGATAGAGACGACGTTCCAATGGGAAGTAGTAGTGTAAGTATTCAAACTAATTTGGATGTGAATATTTTAGTTTCATTCATAGGTGATTTGGATAAAGTCGGAGCAGAAGTTGAAGTTGAAGATGTTGAAATTGAGATTACAGTGCCTGATGTGGATTTTGGGATGATTGAGCCAGATTGGATGGACGAGGATTATGATTCTTGAAAAGCTGCATAACAGGAACACTAGGCTGCTTCATATCTCGGTTGAAACAATACTTAAAACGCATCGGTGGAATGTTTGAGGTTGACTTGATCGCAATCCCTGTTTCAAAAGTCGTATTGACAATGTAAATACATCCTGCGTAAACTGTGAGATTTAGCAAATCGGCTAATCTGGTCATGCGGGGCGATATCCTCCATACTAGGATTTAGACATGTCTTTCAAAGGTGCAGCCTATGTTGTTGCAAGAACTCAAAAAGCAGATTTATAAATTATCCGAGAGCGATCGCCTTGCACTGGTGAGCGCCATCATCGAATCCCTGCAAGACACCCCCAAATCCCAACTTGATCGATCAAGCGCGATTAAACGGATGCGGGGTTTGTTGAAAACAGACCAGCCAGCGCCAACAGATGAACAAGTAGCAATAATGCTAGAAGAACGGCGGGTGGAAAAGTATCTTCAGTGAGAGTTTTAATTGATACGAATATCGTTCTAGATTTCCTCTTACAGCGAGAGCCATTTCTACAAGATGCAGAAGCAGTGTTCCAAGCGATCAATTCTGGTCGAGTCGTCGGGTATGTCACTGCAATCACGCTCACCGACATTTTTTACATTGCCCAAAGACATACTCGTAGTGTCGAACAAGCACGACAGGCAGTTTTAGAGACGCTGACTGTAATGATGATTTGCCCCGTCAACCGAGCAATTGTGGAATCAGCATTCACATCGGGCAGGGATGATTTTGAGGATGCAGTCCAAATCGCTTGTGCGGTTGCTCAAGGATTAGAGGCGATTTTGACTCGCGATCGCCAAGGTTTTCAAAGTTCAGCCGTGCCTGTTTTATCGGTCAGCCAGCTATTGCAGCAGTTGGAAAACGCTGAAAGTTGAACGGCATGGAATAGTGATGATTGGTTAGAAAGACACATTTCCTATGGTGTGTAGTCAGCGCTCGCCTAAATCACCCTTTTTGATACCCTACGCTTGTATGAAACCAAAACCCTGAAATACTGTGAATTTTAGGTAGTGTTGGGTTAAAAAGGAAACTATGAAAATCATCAAACCCTTCACCAACTGGCTAGAAATCCGCGCTTGTGCCCCAACATACAGCGGTTGGGTACTAGCGGGAATTGCGATTTGTTTTTTTGGCGCTGGTATCAATACGATGGCTGGTTGGTTGTATGTTATTAGTGGGGTAAGTTTTGCCCTGCTAATTGTTGCAGCCGTTTTACCACAGCGATCGCTTGTCGGTTTAGTTGTCAAACGTCGTTTCATCAATCCAGTTTCCGCAGGCGATGAATTAACAATAGAATTAGAAATCCGCAACAACACAAAACAACCTGTCAACTTGCTGCAAATCGAAGATATCTTGCCCATTGTTTTAGGCAAACCGATACAGCAACCAATCGAAACGATTCAAAGCCAAGGCAGTTATAATTGGGTATACAATCACCCAACTGTGCGCCGGGGTATTTATCGCTGGCAGACAGTCGAACTAGCTACAGGTGCGCCTTTAGGATTATTTTGGTGTCGTCGTCAGCATCAATGTGCGGCAAAGGCGATCGTTTACCCGACTGTGTTACCTTTGAGCAATTGTCCTTTAGTAGACGAAATCGGGGAAGATGATAGCATAAAAAGCGATCCGCGTGGTAAACCCTTTCAAACAGCAACAGCCGGATTAACCCGATCGCTTCGTCCTTACCGCACAGGCGATCCCATTCGTCTCATCCACTGGCGCAGCAGCGCCCGCTACGGGGATTTACGAGTACGTGAATTAGAAAAAGTTACAAACGGACAAGATATTATTATTGCTTTGGATAGTGCTGCAACTTGGGAAGAAGAGAACTTTGAGCAAGCAGTGATTGCCGCAGCATCGCTGTATTTTTACGCACAACGGCAACAAATGCAAGTGCAACTATGGACAACATCAACAGGTTTAGTTAAAGGCGATCGCGTTATCCTAGAAACTCTAGCCGCAACTAGCGCCCAAGAAGACACTATCACAAAAGCGCCTAACAGTCCCTTGATTTGGCTGACTCCAAACCCCCTGACATTCTCTTCCCTTCCTAACGGCAGTCGTTGGCTAATATGGCAGGATACATCAATTGAACAAGTCATAGTAAATTGGGATTACCCAGGCATTATCATCCAAAGCGATCGCCCACTGCAACCCCAACTACAAAAGCGATTGAGTTCATCATGAATTGCCATTTGAAGCATTAAGAATTGCGAAGAATGCACCGATGCGTTAAGCTTCGATGATATTGCAGATTTTCCTGATCCCAGCAGCCTCGGCATCCAAGCATGATTGAGAGCAGCCAAAGAAAGAGAACCATCAAATGGGGAAATCCCCCTAGTAATAGCTCACTAAGGCTGAGGTACAATGCAAAGAAATATTTAAATTATGAGACGCTCCTTCTTATGATTAGACCAGAAGTTAACACAAAATCCACTGATAAAAATTTAGAGGCAATGCGCCATTTTTCCGAACAATACGCCAAGCGTACTGGAACCTACTTCTGTTCTGAACCCTCTGTAACCGCAGTCGTTATTGAAGGACTTGCCAAGCATAAAGACGACTTAGGTGCGCCTTTGTGTCCTTGTCGCCACTACGAAGACAAAGCAGCTGAGGTAAGCGCGACATTTTGGAATTGTCCCTGTGTACCGATGCGAGAACGCAAAGAATGCCATTGTATGCTGTTTCTCACCTCAGACAACGAGTTTGCAGGTGAAATGCAGGAAATTTCTTTAGAAACAATCAAACAAGTGCGGGATAGTATGGGTTGATGGACATCCCCCAGGAATTTTGGCAAAGCGTAGAACAGTTCAATTCAGGGCAGTTTTACGCCTGTCACGACACTTTAGAGGCTCTGTGGATCGAAGCATCAGAGCCAGAAAAAAGCTTTTATCAAGGCGTTTTACAAATTGCCGTAGCTTTGTATCATCTGGGTAATCGGAACTGGCGAGGCGCAGTGATTTTATTAGGAGAGGGAAGCAATCGCCTGCGACGTTACCCATCGATATACAGCGGTATTGATGTTGACGAATTATTATATCAGAGCGCGGCATTGTTGATAGCACTACAAAAAGCAGGACCAGAAAAAATTGCCTCTGATGATCTGGGTGAAGATGAAGCCTTGCCCTTGCTTTATATTTTACTCGTTAATGAATAAGGGGACTAGGGACTAGGGACTAGGGACTAGGGACTAGGGACTAGGGAGAAATTTCTATATCTCCCCCACTCCCCCTCTCCCTCATCTCCCCCATCTCCTCCATCTCCTCCATCTCCTCCATCTCCCCCAC
>CAXTNZ010000142.1:0-2491 GCA_964245695.1 uncultured bacterium
ATAAAAAATTAAGGCATCATAAAAGTGTTCAAATAACACTTGAAGTTTATAGAGAAAAACAGCTAAAAGGTTTATGAAACTGCATCATAAACAAACACCATGTTTGAAGCTAAAAATCCCCTAAGCTCTGCGACAGAAACTAGTGCATTAACATATGACGCAACTTCAAATACTTTGACAGGCAAAGATGATTTAAATACTTCTTTGAGCCTGGGGAAAGCCTCACAATCTGTACAAGATGAACCTTCGGCGGCAGCAAACCCCAATCCTAATCCTTACTTAACCAGTGCGGCGATTGTTCCTGATTTCAACGGCGATGGTAAAACGGATAAAGTCTGGGTCAATAGTGCAACCGGTGAGACTCAGGTTTGGCTGATGGATGGTTCAACAGTTACCGAAAAGGGTTCTCTGGGGACATACGACGTATCCTCATGGAATTACAATATTGCCGATTTCAATGGTGATGGTAAGACCGACTTCTTGTTACACAATAAGTCAACGGGTGAGAATGTTATTGCGCTAATGGATGGGACAAAAGTTGGTAGTTCAGCTTCTCTAGACAAGGTTGATCCAGCTTGGACTTCGAGCATCGGCGATTTCAATGGCGATCGCAAAACCGACATCTTATGGCACAATAGCCAAACCGGTGAGAACGCCATTTGGCAAATGGATGGCACAACAGTTGCTAATTCGACTGCTCTAGACAACTCAGACGCAGCGTTGACTCCTACCATTGTTGATTTTGACGGCAATGGCAAGAGCGACATCTTCTTGCGTAATACTCAAACGGGTGCGAATAGCGTTTGGTTTATGGATGGTACCCAAGCGAGTAAGTTTGATCTCCAATCACAGGATGCAGCCTGGACTCCTACCCTTGGCGATTTTAACGGCGACTTGAAGACTGACATCCTCTGGCGCAACGCGGGGACTGGTGAGAACGAAGTTTGGACTATGAATGGCATTGTAGTTAATGAGGGTTCTCTAGGGACACTTGATGCCAACTGGAAATCTAGCATTGGCGATTTCAACGGCGACGGCAAGACCGACGTCTTATGGCACAATGAGCAAACCGGTGAGAACACTGCTTGGTTGATGGATGGCACAGCAGTTAGCAGTGAAGCAATTCTTGCAAAATCTAACCCATCCTCAAAAGCTAGTATTGGCGATTACAACGGCGATGGCAAGAGTGATGTTTTCTGGCGCAATTACGAAACCGGTGACAACACCATTTGGACAATGGATGGAACAAATGCAACTGAGTCTCCTACAGATACATTTCCTAAGGAGTGGTATACCAACTAATGGAGACTAGGGACGCTTGAAAGATTTTGAAGATCCCTAATTACCAATGACCAAATATGACTTGTATACCCAAGTGAATATACAAGTCATATTTTTTTTCAAATCGTCAATTGCAAAACCTCATCAATTATCTCAGTCAAGGTTTTTTATCTAACACTTAAAATTCCTAAAAAAATCGATGAGTGGTTGCAAATGTTTTATTTAATTACATTTTGCTTTAATTGAAGATATCAATTATCACCCGAAGATAATTTTCTTTTAATATCACATTTTATCATACTTATAATTATAAAAATGGCAGGAATTTTAACAAAGTAAAAATAGTAGATGTTATCAAGTAGCAGAAACCTTAAAAAAAACCTGTTAAAAAAGTTAGGAAAACTAGTAACAAATAAAGTCTATGTTTGAATTCAAAAATCCCGTAGATTTTTCTACAGATATTAATCCCTTCAAATCAATCGAATCTGTAAAAAACTTGTCTCCCAAGCTCAATTTTGATAGTTTTTTGAGTCTTGGCAAATCGTCAGAATCGGTAAAAGCAGAAAAAAACCCCAACCCCACACTCAACAGTCCGGCACTTTTTGCCGATTTCAACGGTGATGGCAAGACAGATAAATTCTGGCGCAACCCTCAAACGGGTGAAACCTCAGTTTGGCTGATGGATGGTACAAGAGTTGCCGATGCAGCTGGTCTGGATAAAGTTGACTCAGCCTGGAATTTTAAGATTGCCGATTTCAACCACGACGGTAAGACTGATATCTTCTGGCGTAATAGTCAAACCGGTGACAATGTTATTTGGTTGATGGATGGCACAAAAATTGCTTCTGCGACTTCGGTGTTGCAAGTTGACCCATCCTGGAGTAGTGACATTGGCGATTTTAACAATGATGGTAAGACTGATATCTTTTGGCGCAATGCCGGGACTGGTGAGAACGCCGCTTGGCTGATGGATGGCACAACAGTTACCTCTTCGGCTTTTCTACCGAAAGCTGATGCCAACTGGACTTATAGCATGGTAGATTTCAACGGCGATAGCAAGACTGATGTCTTTTGGCGCAATACTCAAACAGGTGAAAACTCCGTTTGGTTTATGGATGGTACGAAAGAGAGTGCCTATTCTCTAGCCCAAGTTGACCCATCCTGGAATTATACCCTTGGGGATTTCAACGGAGATTCTAATACCGACATC
>CAXTNZ010000142.1:2591-17888 GCA_964245695.1 uncultured bacterium
AATCAGACAACGGGTGAGAATTCACTTTGGCAGATGAATGATACAATCCCTACTCCGAGCGATATAGACCAAGTTCCTGCGGAGTGGTATGTTTACTAGGATAGGACTTACCCGAAAGTTACCCGGTTTCTAGCAAAAATAGTGCGTTCAAAAATCAAGCACTAACAGAGAAACCGGGTTTTTGACACGACTCGTACGTAAGTCCTGACCATGCTCCATATGGGAATGCCAGAAACAAAGGCTCTTTTACCACTGGTATAAGACGAGATAAAGCTTAGCCAACGGCATTCCCAGTCTTTGAATTGGAACGAAAAAAGACTTAACTACAAGGGCTTAAGAGATTAGTTGACACCAGTGGCAAGATGCCAACCTCACAGTAGCCTTAAAATTTGTAACTCAAAACTTGAATCGCGCCATTTTCAGGTAAATTACCAGAGCTAATACTTACAGTGTCACTATTGCTACGACGTACATTCATGCCCTGCATCAATGTCAGAAATTCATCCAGGGGTCCAATATCGCAGGTAGTACCATCTGCCGCTTGTGTACGGTATTGGGTGGGAATAACCAGCTTGGGATTTAAAACCTGAACCGCCTGCTTAGCTTCTTGGGCATTGTAAGCCTTAGTACCGCCTCCCACGGGTATTAACGCCACATCGGGACGCCCCATAAGGATTTTTTGCTCAATTGAAATCGGTGCGGCAGCTCCCCCTAAGTGTAGGATACTAATTCCACCTTGCTTCCAACTCCAAGCGGTATTTGTGCCAAACTGCTTACCGCCTTTGCGATCGTGGTCTATGGCAATTCCTTGGAATTTAATGCCTTGAAACTCGTAAACGCCCGCTTCATAAATTAGTTTTGGATTCCCAGGTAGTCCTTCCACCGCGCCTTCATCCAGCAGTTGACTGCTAATCAGTACCAAATCTGCGGCGACTAGAGGTGGACGATACTTAGCGGTACAACCTATCGCCCGAAAGGGATTTACGAGAATTCTCGCACCACCACCAGTAAAGAGAAAGCAACTATGACCCAACCATTGAACTGATAATGAACCGCTAGATTGTGCGTTGGCTTGAAGGTGTAAACCTAAGTCAGTAACCAAGGTTGTTAGCAACCCCGCCCCAGCATAGCCCATCAACTGTCGTCGTTTCATTAATTACTCTCTCGACTGTAATTTTTCCAGAAAGTTTCTCAGTAACTGCTTTCCTGAAGATGTCAGGACACTCTCTGGGTGAAACTGGACGCCCTCAATGTGAGGATAGTTCCGGTGTCGCACTCCCATAATGGTTCCATCTTCTACCCAAGCTGTGATTTCTAACACGTCCGGGCAAGTTTCGCGGTCAATTACCAAACTATGATATCGGGTTGCAGTCATAGGATTCTCTATTGTCCGGAAAACCCCCACTCCAGCGTGACTTACCTCAGAAGTTTTGCCATGCATTAATTCAGGGGCAGAAACGATTTTACCACCAAACACTTGACCAATACTTTGATGCCCCAAGCACACCCCCAAAATAGGTAAGCCAGGTCCTAAATGTTGAATCAAATCTAGGGAAATTCCCGCATCTTCTGGGCGACCTGGTCCGGGAGAAATCACTACTGCATCCGGCTTTAATTCTCTAATCTCATCTACAGATATTTTATCGTTACGAAAAACTTTAATGTCAGCTGCCACTGGGAACTCTGCCGCTAGTTCTCCCAAATACTGCACCAAGTTATAGGTAAAGCTGTCGTAATTGTCGATGACTATAAGCACAGCGATTAACTCCTGGTTTCTACCACTGAATATAATGAGCGTTTTACTGTAACCAGATTTTCATAGCTGTCTAGTCATGCTAATACAGAACACGATTAATCGTGTCCAATTAATTTAAGATTTAATATTATATCAGATTCAGCAACGCCAGTTGCTTCAACAAAAATTTTCTAGGCAATGCAGTCACCTCGTCAAGTGGCGATCGCTCCTGAAGATGAGAATGCCGACAAAATTAAGGTTAACAGGGGAGGAAGTAAAAGCATACAAGCAACCATCACCGCTACTAAAGCAGAGATTAGCACAGCACCAGCAGCACAATCTTTGGCAATTTTTGCTAAATCATGGTACGTTTGCTTAACTGTTAAATCTACCAAGGACTCGATCGCTGTATTCAGCAGCTCTAGCGCCAAAACTAAACCGCTAGTTACGCCAATTACAGCTATTTCCACTGCTTTGAGATGTAAAAAAAGGCTCAAACCGATTGCCAGGGCACATACACCTATATGAATGCGAAAGTTACGTTGAGTTTGAAAAGCGTAGCTGATTCCAGCCCAGGCATACTTAAAACTAACGAATAAATTAGAGGCAACGCGCCAGGAGAGTTCCCGTTCGTTGGTCACAATTGTTTCTAAATGGTTTGGCGTGGTTGGTGGGGAAACTTTATGGGACATAGGCTGAAAAATCTAACAGCAGATTAGATAAGGTGGGAGTCTGAGGCGATTTTCATCGCGCAATCAATTTTTAGGGAATTTTATACAGGAGTATTATATAAAGAACAACTAAAAATTAACACTTCCAGACACGCAAATAAATGCTATTCTATGTCAACGGCAATACTAATTGCCTTCAGCAATATTACTTGCTTTTTTAGCATTCGCGTTTCTGTTTCTTCATCAGGATGATCCCAGCCAAGTAGATGCAATAAACCGTGAGCGGCTAACCATGCCAACTCGGTTGATAAACTATGCCCCTGCTGTTGAGCTTGACGTTTAGCTGTATCTACTGAAACAACTATATCACCTAAATATAAAGGCACAGAGGCAAGTATTTCCTCACTTTGAGGAAAGTCTACCTCTAATGCCGCAAAGGCTAAAACATCTGTCGGCTTATTCTGGTGACGATACTGGGCATTTAAAGCCTGAATTTCCGCGTCGTCTGTCAAACGCAAGCCAATTTCATAAATTGGAGCCGGCGGAATATCAGGTTCAAGTATGGACAACCAGCTACGAAACCAGCTTTCCCAAGTTTGGGACGCAATGCGGGTATCAGCCTCCCCAAAATTTACAGCTTCTGGTTGGGGAGACTCATCAAAACAATCTTGCACATATAATTCAACTCGCACTTTTCTCCAAAAAGTCTCCTAGGGGATAATAATGGTTTGTCGTCAGCGAGTTAGGTAAGCAAGTCCCACGAGAACAGCCACAAGCCCGACAGTGGTCAGCGCAAAATGTTTCAGGGAAGTGCCACCCTTACGCACCATGTTTCGCATGGCGAGTTTGACGTAGCTTGGTTTAGATTCTGTTGAAGGCGAGTTGCTCATGATGATTTGATAACAAACTCTTTTATAAATGTAACAGTTCGTTGAGGGCACAGTTGCCATTTTGGCATTTTGGGGGCTGGAGACTGGGTACTAGGAATATCGAGGAAGGGGGAGAAAATGAATTATTAGGCGTAAATTATGCATAAAGTTCCTAATCCCCAGTCCCCAATCCCCCTTCCTATTTACTGTCTACCAGCTGGTTTTCTTGCCGCAGATAAGTTTGGATGAACATGTCGATTTCGCCGTTCATCACATCGTTAATAGCGGTGGTTTCCACATTGGTACGCAAATCCTTCACCATTTGGTAAGGGTGAAACACATAGTTACGGATTTGGTTGCCCCAGCTTGCTTCTACCATATCACCCCGAATTTGGGCAACTTCTTGGGCATGTTGCTCTTTGGCGATAACCAGCAGCTTTGCTTTTAAGCGGGCAAGAGCTTTCTCTTTGTTTTGCAGTTGGCTGCGTTCTTCTGTACAACGGACGGCAAGACCCGTGGGAAGGTGAACAACTCGGACTGCTGTTTCCACTTTGTTGACATTTTGTCCGCCTTTACCACCAGCTCTAGATGTGGTAATTTCCAAATCTTTGTCTGGAATATCTAGTTGTACGGTGTTATCTATTTGCGGCATTACTTCCACCCCAGCAAAACTAGTTTGCCGCTTACCGTTGGCATTGAAAGGTGAAATTCGCACTAAGCGATGAGTGCCTGTTTCTGATCGCAAGTAGCCGTAGGCATAGCGACCTGTAATTTCTATGGTTACTGATTTGATTCCCGCTTCATCACCTTCGGAAAGTTCGCTTGAGGTGACTTTATAACCTTGCCTTTCTGCCCAACGAGTGTACATCCGCAACAGCATTTCTGTCCAGTCTTGGGCATCTGTACCACCAGCGCCAGCGTTAATCGTCAGTACTGCGCCTTTTTCGTCGAAAGGACCGGAAAGTAACTGTTGTAACTCCCACTGGTCGAGTTCACGATTGAGCTTGCTGAGGGTAGATTCGGCTTCTTGCAGTAGCCCCTCATCGGTTTCTAACTCCAAAAGCTCAAAAACTGCTTTGGTATCTTCTAGGCTGCCTTGCCACTGATGATACTGCGACAAATGTGTTTTTAGGTCGTTGAGTTCTTGTAAAGTTTCTTGAGCCTTATTTTGGTCGTCCCAAAATTCCGGCTGTGCCGATATTTGTTCTAAATCTTGAATTTTAGCTGTCAGTGCAGGGATGTCAAAGATAGTCCTGAGTTTTACCCAGGCGATTAGATAACGTTTCGATTTCGCGTTTGAGTTCTAAGACTTCCATAGACTTCGGTGAAGATAGAGCGATTTGTATTTTAGGCGATCGCTCTATATTTTATGTGTTTTTTCGATTGTAGCCATATTTGACTACAGAAGAAGCGTTGGTAAATCATCGAAAAAATCAATCAATGCGATCGCTTTCTCCAAAAAATTCCGTATTGTTCTTATAATCACCTGCGCTAATTGTTGTTTTAATCACATAAAATTTTGATAAATATTTAGGATTTCCACAGGCTTACTTTGAGCAAAAAGTTATAATTTTCTTAAAGTAAAATGGAGTTGAGTATGGTATTTTGGGGAGACCACACTGGTAAACCGATTCCCTACAGGGGTTGGAATGTGGTTGTAAGTGGAGAGCAAAATGGCACGAAAACTAAACTTGTCGCCTCTCTGAAAAAGCTGCTGAAGTGGGTGCAAGAGTATATCTCGGTAGATACAGTGACACTCCTGCTACCAGTGGCAAACCAGCAAAATCTCGCTGTGTACGCCACTTTGGGACTAGAGGAGGAGATTGAACAACAGATCCGTATCCCAATTGGGCAGGGTATTGCTGGTCGCATCGCCCAGAGTATGCAGCCGATGATAATTAATAATATGTCGGCGGTGGATATTGTCAGTCCAATTCTACGCGATTCGGGTTTGCGATCGCTCGTTGGTATCCCAATACTGATTAATCAAGGTGAGATTGGGGTTTTACACGTAGGTACGTTCGATTCTCACGAGTTCACCGAACGCGATGTAGAGCAACTGCAACTCATTGCACATCGCTTGAGGTTGATAATAGCCGATGCTGGCGTGTTGAATTTCGCAGGCGATCGCCACAACCAGGAATGTTGCTTGCAGGTCAACAGCTTCAGAAAAGGCATATCCTACGTCAATACCCTGAATCAAGTCTTCATGCTTTATTTATCTGCCGTTAGAGAGCTTTTGAAAGTAAGACGCGTTGCACCAACCTAGCATGGTTCTGGCACTGAAAGATACACTCTTGTATTTCCGCTAATAAAATAACAAGCGAATTGATAATTTCATTATTTGTTTGGCTTTCAAAAGCACTTAGGGGTTTTAACAGCTACCCTTAAGCATCATTCAGGTGACTGAGGTATGTTTTTCTGTTGATTATTCTCTTCTTCTCTTCACTTTTTTACAAACATCCTCAAAGGTAACTTCATCAAGAATTTATAAAAATCCGTAAGATTACGGTTGAATTATTGTTAAACTTATATTTCTCTTCTTAATTTGTTAGTGATTCATCTTTATTCATAGTGACTAAAATAGCATACGCTAAAAACTGGGAACAAGAAAGCCGTTACATAAGTCGAGGAAGTGCATACTTATTTACGCCAATGGCGGACTTTAATGTCATGTCCGAAGTAGGAGATACTCCACCATAGATTGGCGGTAGCCGTCTAAAGATACAAATATAAATTGAATAATTACATTGAGAGATAAGAAAGTTACAATCTACTTTTTTAAAAGCTTACTCTAATGTAATTGTGAACAATTCACATATTCTACAGGTTTTGAAGATTACTGACGCTTGTAGCACTTATGTTTTCAACCAAATTGAATTGATTATCGCGTCAACTCAACAACTTGATTTTTACAGGTTGATGAGATAGTTCAATACGATTACTGGTGTGATTATGAACAAGCCGCTACTAAAAAAGTATCATTTGACTAAACTTATAAATTGATAAGTCATTGAGACTTTTGATTAAATCCATGTTCACTCATGAGAGTGGCATCGCTTCGATATAAATAGCAAACTTAGGTTGGGGTTATGCAAATATGAATGCAAAACAATCTACTTCAAGATGGATGCGTTTGAGGGAAGTTTTAGTGACAACTTCGTTAGGATGGATTCCGACAATTGCTCTGGGTGCAAAGTTACGCAATATACTATATCGTACTATTTTTGCCCGTATCGGTAGCTCGGTTTATATTGGACAGGGCGCTGAATTTCTTGGCACTTCTTGTATCGAAATAGGCAACAAAGTGCATATTTTTCAAGATGTTCGTATAGACGCAAGAGGACATCAAAATAATAAAATTTGTCTTGGAGAGCAAGTAGCCCTAGAGCGTGGCGTTGAGATTGGGGCGCTGGAAAATACGTATTTGCATATTGATGAAGGTACATTCATAGCTCCATACGTGTGTATTGCAGGTCCTGGAGACATCAAAATTGGTAAGCACTGTATGATTGCATCCCACTCAGGAATATATGCTAACAATCATAATTTTGCCGATCTGACTGTGCCAATAAGACAACAAGGTGTGACTCGCAAGGGAATTATCATTGAAGATAACTGTTGGCTTGGGCATGGAGTGACAGTATTAGATGGAGTCACCATCGGTCAGGGTAGTGTCATCGGTGCTGGAGCAGTTGTCACCAAAGATATCCCCCCTTTCTCAATTGCAGTGGGTGTGCCGGCAAAAGTGATCCGCAGTCGTAAGGACAAGGAACTAGCAAACCTAACACATAATAAAGATTACAATTACAGTCGCCTCACCATTGAGCTAAGTGCAGCCCTTGCTGAGGTTGAGAAGACTGCTGAACTCACCCACGAACAACTCCAGATAGTCAACGACACTGAATCTCGTAATTTGGTTTTGGAAAACCTGCTTTGTGTACTGCTTGACTGCATCCGCCAAATAATGAAAGTCGATACCATTACGGTTTTGCTGCCAACAGAGAACGGGCAGCAATTGGCTGTATGCGCCACTATTGGACTTGAGGAGGAAATTGTCGAAGCTATCCGAATTCCGATTGGGCAAGGCTTTGCAGGTCACATAGCCGCTAGTGGCGAGCAAATGATTGTAGACGACCTCTCAAAGATAGAGGTTGTGAGTCCGATTCTGCGGAATAAGGGAATCCAATCAATGGTTGGTGTTCCTTTGCCGCTCAAAGACAGAGCGTGCGGTGTTTTCCATGTTGGTACATATCGTTCGTGTCAATTCACCAAAGACGATGTACAGCGACTGCAACTTGTCGCTGACCGCATGGGGTTGGCAATTGAACCATTATTAAGTCTAAATGAAACTCAAATTCGATACGTTGGTGTGAGTAGAAAGCCAGTTGACAAAGCGAAACTCAACTGCTGTTACCTCCCCAATTTTCTTCAAGCGTTTGCAAAACCACCTGTGTTCTTCTGGGGTGGATCTGAAGCCTGAAGAACAATTAACCTAGGGCAGTCGAGGTTGAGTCACAGTTATTTATACGCTACAGAAAATTCGGCGGCGCACTCTTTGTAAATCTCTTGCAACAGTAGGTTAGAGATTGTACGCATTGCAAAAACTACTGGGTCTAGTCTCTACTTAACGTAACGCCCAGCTAACAGAGAAACTATCAGCTAATTGTCACATTAAGACGGAAACCAGACCCAGTATAAAATTTTAGGTATTTCTAGTTGAAATCCTAGCGTCTACCACGAGATGGCACGAGGCTGAGGAAATCGCCGAGGTCAAAAGTAGAAATCTTTTGAGCGTAATTACCTGACGTATCGATAGATGCTGCCATATCCGCATATTTGCGTGGGTCGCCTTCTGCCAATCGCCGTTCTTTGGATTTGCGGCTGTAGTATTTGTCCAGGGTGAAGCGCCAGTCTGTTTGAACGGTGCCTTCTCTTTCTTGGAAGTCTTCGCCGTAGCGAGGAGTTACCAAGTTGTAGGGGCGTCCTTCCATGCGCTTGCGTTGGTAAGGTACGGTGTTCTCACCAAATGCGCTGGTGTACTCTTCACTGTCAACTAAGGCATCCACAAAGCCACTCCATCCAAGGGTTGCTATCTTGATTGACCAAGCAATTTCTTCTTCTTTGTTATAAGAAGAACGACCCAACAAGCGCTTGAGGGAGATATCTACTAGGCGGTAGTTGTTGTTAACTGAGACAACTAAACGGTAGAAAGCCTCAGATTTGGCTAAACCACGGATGAAGTCGCGTACAGTTAGGGAACCGTTTTTCAGCTGAGATTCCAGATTTTTCTGGCGGTTAAACCTGAGAATCTCGTGTTCGCTGAACACTTGGCGATAGCCTGCCCAAATGATATTTTCCATGTCAGTATAACTGCTGACATCTTCTATTCTGTAGATATACGGTGTTTCTTCATCAAGGTCAGCTTTGCCAAAGCTTTTGACTCGGTGATTTTGACTGCTGGGTTTGTATTGAAGTAATGGCAGTGCCATGCTGCAATCTTCCTCGTAATTTATTAATGAATTAAACGTCATTGCAAGAGAAACTGAAAACTGAAAGAGGCTTGATTGCTCAAAATCCTCATTCTTTCTTTATTGTCCCTTATTTGGATGAGCGGATTTTGGATTGAATCTAAAATCTCAAATTGATTTACCGCACGGGAAAACTAGCGCTGGGACTAACAGAAACAGGAATACCTTGGGGCTTAGTATTCTGTGTCATGTCGGGAATTTGGATATTGGCAGTGCTAACTGGTGTATAGTTAACTGTCCTAATCTGAATGCCACTCGCCATTTCCAAGAAGTTGCTGATGTCGCCCGACTTGTAACGCTCACTTTCTTCCTTGTCGCGCCAGTAGTTGCCGTAGCGAGGTGTCACCAAGTTAAAGGGTCTGCCTTTGAAGCGACGCCGCTGGTAGGGAACTGTATTCTCGCCAAAGTTGGTCTGATACTCTTCGCTATCTACCAAAGCATCGACAAAGCCACCCCAACCCAAAGTTGCTATCTTGATTGACCAAGCAATTTCTTCGTCTTTGTTGTAAGACGCACGACCCAAAATTCGTTTGAGGCAGACTTCGACGATGCGGTAGTTAGAGTTTGTCTCTACCACCAGACGCCGAAACGCCTCAGATTTTGCCAGACCTCGAATGAAGTCGCGCACGGTAATTGCGCGGTTCTTCAACTGAGATTCGAGATTTTTCTGGCGGTGAAATTTCAGGGTTTCGTGTTCGCTGAAAATCTGGCGATAAGCAGCCCAAATTAATTCTGGGATTTCGCCATCAGAATTAGAGTTTTCTAGGCGGTAAGTTCTAGGAGTGTCTTCGTTACCGACTTCGTAACCAGCTACGCGCTGGTTTTGGGAACTGGGTTTGTATTGCAGTAGAGGGATTGACATTTGTCATTTGTCCTTTGTCATTTGACATTTGTCATTTGTCTTTTATCATTTGTCTTTTTTACTATTGACTAATGACTATTGACTAATGACTATTGACTATTCAGGTTGTCTTGTTTCCTGGGATGTAACGATAAGGCAAAGCAACTTCCGTCGGTTTGACAGTAAGTTGTGTAGTTTGTTTTGACATCTCAGGAAGCTCGATGTTTGAGATGTAATTTCTGGCGCGATCGCTTGAGCGCTGGTAGTTCATCCCGCCTGGTGATATACTCGCTGCCATTGACAAGAATGTGTCAGGAATTGCTTCACGAACTCCGCGTTGTACAGATTCTCCTGTGCGTACCGCTTGATAAAAGGTACGTCCTTCTAAGTATTGTCCCAATAGGCGATTGCGATAATCTGCATCGTACCGGGGGTTAACTAAGTTGAAGGGTCTATCTTTGAAGCGGCGACGCTGAAAGGGTACAATTTGATCGCCAAAGTTCTGCCGATACTCTTCGGAGTCAAGCAAGGTGTCGATGAAACCGTGCAAGCCTTTGGTGGCAATCACAATTGACCAAGCTATTTCTTCGTCTTTGCCGTAACTTGCACGTCCTAAAAACCGCTTTAAGCTGATGTCAACTAAGCGGTAGTTAGAGTTGGTTTCTGCGACTAGTTCCCAGTAAACCTCAGTTTTACCCAATCCGCGAATCAAATCCCGAACGGTAATCGCCCGATTTCGCAGTTGTGATTCTAAAAAGGGTTGGCGATGTCTTTTTAAAATTAAGTGTTCGCTGAAGATTTGCCGATATGCTGCCCAAATTATGGCATCAATATCTGCATCTTCAGAGGTTGGTGTTAACCGATAAGGTTGTGGGGTGTCTTCGCTAGGTACTTCGTACCCTTCAACACGCTGATTTTGCGAGTTGGGAGTATATTCAAGTAGTGGGATTGACATCTTTACTTTTGCCTTTTTTTATGATATAAAAGCGCTTACGCGATAAATAGCGTCTCTACACTGCTAATTGCGCTAGTTGTACGCGGGCACGGATTGCTTTCTCAGTGTCAGTGAAAAGCATTTCTTTGAATCTAGCCTGAATTGGTTGTTGCAAATCAGGAATTTTCGCCAATGCTTGCAACCCGACGACAGCGGCATAACGAATTGACCAGTCTGAGTCTTGAGAAATATTGAGTAATGTTTCCAAAGAGCGAGACAGGGCAGTGGCGCGATCTTTATCGTTTAGTTTATGCCAATGTAAGTTTCCCAGTCCTTTGGCAGCGGCGCGGCGGACACTAGGGGCAAAGTCGGTGGCGGCGGCGGTGAGTAATATTTCTATGGCGCGGGGGTCAGCGATCGCACTCAAGGCACGAATCGAGTAAGCCCGTGCGCCATAGTTATAATCATCAAGAAGCTGCATCAACTGTGGCACTGCCACTTCCCCTAATTCCACCAGTCCGGCAACTGCGGCTACTGCTGCGGTTGGGTTGTTATAACCAAACACAGCAATTAAGGTGGGAATTGCCGCTTCATCTTTCGCCGCTGCCAACTTTTGCACTGCCGCCACCATCAAGGTAGGTGAATCTGCCTCGGCAACGGCGCGAATTAGTTCTTGGGAATTTGTCATTGGTCAAGAGTCATTGGTCAAGAGTCATTTGTCATTAGCTTTGACCTTGACAAATAACTAATGACAAATGACTATAAAAGCGCATCCATCAGGTTCATTACCTGGATGGTGTCATCAGAAAGGGAAAGTGCATCTAACTCTTGTGGGAGTTGATGCTCTAACAATCCTTTGAGAGCGATGAGTTTGAAGCTATTTTCTACCTTGCTGAGCGCGATCGCATCCGCTGCTGCTATATACCCTATGGCACCCAAATCCCCCAAGGCAACACGGCGCAATTGCAGCTCATTGCTGTCCAACATTTTCACTAAGCGATCGCCATAACTGGCATCTTGTGTTAGTTGGTACATCGCTCTGGCTGCGGCGCACTGCACTCGTGGTAGTGGATGCTCTAAAAACGGTTGAATTAGGGGAATAGCCTCTGTGGCACCAATAGCTCCCAACGCTTCTAGCACCGCTTCGTAGGGTTCTCGCAAGTGCGGGCGTCCGGGTACTTGCACGGCTGCTTGAACACCCCCGGATAGCAGTTGCATTAGTGCGGTTGCTGCAACTGGATCGCGCAGCATTTCCAAGGATTGGGCAGCTGCTTCGCGCACGTAGAAATCGGAGCTTTCCAAGCACTTAATTAAGCCGGGAACGGCTGCTTTGTCGCCTAATTTCCCCAGCGCTCTTGCAGCATTGCGTCGCAGAGGATAGCCTCCCAGTTCTGTTCTGTCGGCTTCATCATCTAACGCCGCAATTAACCCATTTACAGCAGATGCAGAATTAACGCGGAACTTGCCCAGCCACCAAGCGGCGTAATAGCGCAGACCTAAATCTGGTGATGTCAGATTAGCGATCGCTTGCTCTTCATTTAGCGGCGGTGCGTTTTCTGGAATATATTCTTCCGCGCCCTTTTCTATCATTGCCTCAGCTTTAGTTGTGCGCTTCCGACTCGCTATCCGGCTTGAGTGCTGATTCAGCAGTCAACGGCTCAATTTTGACAATTGTGCCGCCCATGCGGGTAATTCGCTGCATTTCTTCGTTCATCCGGTTGTAGGGCACTGTGACAAACACGCTGCCGCTATTACGGATCTCATAGTTATTCTTGTCGTTTTCGGAGTTTTGGCGCAAGCCTGTGACTTCGTAACGGAACATCCGGCTACTAGCACTAGAAATTCCACCAGTTCCAACTGTGGTTTGACCGAACATGTTTCTAATTTCTCCTTTATTATTAGGTTTTAGGTAAGAGCCTAATTAATTTTGGATGAGCGGATTTTAGATTTGCCCTGACAAAATCCTTTCATCCAAAACTTAAAATCTCTAAGCTGGTGACACGCTGACGATTTTGCCGCCCTGCTTTTGAATTTGCTGCATTTTTTCCGACAGCCGCTCATAGGGTACGACGATAGCGTAGCTGCTGCGACGCACACGGGGATAGCCAGGACTCAGCTGTCCGGTTACTTCGATGCGGTAAACGCGATCGCCTACGCCAACTGCGTTACCCATATTCTTTTTAGGTGTCACATCCGCGCTGGCACGGAAATTCCAGTTTTCGTTGCTACCCGATGGTCCAACAATTGAGGAAGCGCTATTGGTTCCCAATTCCCGTGCTAAACGAGTTTTTGTCCCTTCTACTTGCGAGGTATCGCTGTTGGCATAACCTCGGTATAACCTAAACATCCGGTTGAAACCGACGGTTTTTTGCCCTGGTTGGGTAGCAAAGCCGCGATAGTAAGGCACAATATTGTCGCCGAAGTTTGTTTGATACTCAGCCGAATCAATGTATGAGTCTATTTCCGCGTCGTATCCTTGGTTTTCGTAAATGTCCAAGTGATAAACCACTTCTGACTCATCATAGGGAGCGCGACCCAACAAATGCTTGTAGTTGAGTTCGATTACTCTGGTTTGGAAACTATTGTAGAAAAACTTTTTTTTATAAAGTTCTGATTTGGCAACGCTGCGGACAAACTCCCGCACTGTCAGGTTGCCATCCCGCAGTAGTGATTCTGCACTTTTGAGGCGTTCTGATGCCATCAAATAGTCATTCCCCAAGACTTGCCGATATACGGCACGAATCACTGCTTCCACGTCTTCTTTCGTGGCATAGGGACGCAGTTCAACTCGTCCTGCTTCACTAAAAGCTTCTGTTCCTAGCCTGGATGCTGCTGCTGTAATCGCCATTTTAATTTCCCCCTTGTCTTTAGCACTTAGGCTGCTGCAAGCCGCGTGCGCGTGATAAATATTTTTTATCTATTCCCAGATAAAACGATGCCCGGAGCGAGATCCAACTGCTAGGTGATTTCATCCAGCACTTGCATCCCTCTCCGGGCCCGATCGCTATCTAGCTAAGAGCGTTGATTGCGTAGTCAATGTAGGTGTTGGCTTCGTTAGCAGCTTGACCGGATAAACCGTGGCTGTTTTTGATGTTCTTCAAAGCTTCTACGTACCAGCTGTTAGACAACTCGAAGGAGCGGTTGATTTCATCCAAACCAGCAATTAGATATTCATCCATTGGACCGGTGCCACCAGCTACCAAACAGTAGGTTACCATCCGCAGGTAGTGACCAACGTCACGGGCGCACTTGCCTTTACCACGAGAATCAGCGGCGTACTGAGGACCGCTCATTTGGGTGGTGTAAGGGTACTTCTGATAAACAGCTTGAGCCGCACCATCAATCAAACGCTGTGCGTTGGAGGTCAAAGCACGAGCAGCTTCCATGCTTGCAGCCGCACGCTCAAAACGACCGTTAACTGCTTGCAGTTCGGTGTTGCTCAAAAAACGTCCTTGGGTATCAGCAGCTGCGATCGCTTCGGTAATTGGTGTTTTCATTGTCTATAATCTCCTTCTTTTTTCGTAGCTTTTGCCTATCCACCTAAATATTTAGGCTTCGGACTTTGTTTTGTTTTTAATTAAGCAACCGCAGCAGCCGCGCGATCGAAGTAGCTAGCCAATTCAGACATCAATTGGCTGCAATCACCTTTGGTGATACCGTTAGGATCGTTAGCAATCTTGATGGCAGAATCCTTCATCTTTTGAACGCCAACTGCCACTGAAGAACCAGGTGTACCCAGAGCTTGGTAGGTTTCACGCAAGCCGTTCAAGCAGCGGTCATCTAACACGCTTGCATCACCAGCCATCATGGCGTAGGTTACATAGCGTAAGATGATTTCCATGTCGCGGAGGCAAGCAGCCATGCGACGGTTGGTGTAAGCGTTACCACCAGGAGCAATCAATTGGGGCTGTTCTTCAAACAAAGAACGAGCAGCGTTGGTAACGATTGAGGAAGCATTGCTGGTGATGCGGTTGACGGTATCCATACGGGAGTTACCGTCTTTTACCAACTTGGTAAGAGCATCGAGTTGCTCGGTGCTTAGGAATTCTCCACGAGAATCAGCTTGAGAAACCACCTTTGCAAATGCGTCTAACATTGACTAATCTCCTAATTCCTTAGTTGAGTGCTGTCTTGATTAAAACTGGCAATGTTTTATCAATCCGGAACTGCTAAACAACAGACTCCTCGTAAAACTGTTTCTCAACTCCTCTCACATTCCCCTTTCACCGTCTGAAAGACAAATTATGAGAACCTGGGGTGATTTTATGAGAAACTAGCAACCTTTGTGAATTGATTGCCTTGTTTAACTTTTGTCTGTTCTTTAACCCCTCCAGCTTATGTTTATACAACGCCATAGATCCATAATTTGTTACAAATTGTGAATAAATAAGTTGCCCGGATAATAAAAGCCCCAAATCCTTTACATACAAGGGCTGCGCCTGAGAAAAGCGAACAATTTACGTGACAAAACTTAAGAAAATGTGGATGGGTAGGCAAAACATTACTGTTTTAATATTTTCTTAAGTTTTGCGGAAACCCTTACAAGGCACATATTACAGTCTCATATAGTCTTCACTGCTCAGGGCAGATTTATTACAAAAAGTTAAATTTACCTTTCTAAAGATTGTTGCAAATTTTTTGGATTCTTCGTTCCAAGGGGGGAGATGAGCAGACAAACTCCCCCTGCCCGACCGTGAGGTTGAGACCGTCCAGTGC
>CAXTNZ010000143.1:0-5619 GCA_964245695.1 uncultured bacterium
CCTCAACAAGAAAATTAAGAGCCTCACAGCTTATGTCAGCAGATGCAACACTTGTGTGCGTTTCAGCCTGCATGGCATACAAGTTAACTCTCCTGGTGGAGTTTTTTATAATTCAAAAACGCTAGACTCAAATTCTGTGACAATCAGGAAATATGCAGAAACTGGGTTTAATTTTAATTGTCCTATCGTTTTTGCCGTGGGTCGCAATTGCCTTCGTTGTGCCATTCCTACCGCTTTCCGTTGCCCAAAAAGCCTTAGTAGTTCCTGTGCTGCTGGTTGTCGCCGAAATTTTGTTTTGGTTGGGTGTGCTGTTGGTAGGTAAAGAAGTAGCGCAGCGGTTTCGGCGTTACTTCAGCTTTGGTTATCTTAAGAAGCAGGTAAAAAAACTTCGGCGCAGAAGGTAATGCCGTTCATATCTTGCATCTGTCCAACGATCAGCCCTGAAATAAATTTCCGGCTAATAGCTTAAGTCAGTTTTAACTGACTAAAAGACTTGTTATTTCTAGCTTTCAACCGATTTCAACTAATTTCTTACACCAGTTGCATTACCCTTCAAGCGGTTATAAACCTATGGCTAATAGCTAATATCATGTCCGCCTAATTAGCTACGATTCGGTGCATCTGTGCAAAAACCGGGAAAACCTCTTTCCCCCTGCTCCCTGCCCCCTGCTCCCCTGCGGACAATCATGATAAGTCTTTAACCGGACATGATATAAAGTCTTCGCGCATAAGACTGGGTTAGGGTTTTAGTCCATTTCAATGGACTTAAGCTATTAGCCCGGAAATTTGATTTCCGGGCGGGATGGGGGCTAATTGCGAATGGCGCAAGATGTTAGTTTCAACAGGTTTGGTGCTTTAAGCCATAAACTTGAGTTTAGGGCTGGGTGCATTATTAGCGCACGTCTAGCAACAAAGAAGGAACGAAGAGACTATGAAGAATTCACAGGCTTCTGAATTCCACTCGCTAATTCGTTTCCTGAATTTGTAGGCGGATAGTGCGTTCGGTTGCGCCACCAAGTTTGATTTCCATGACTTCACCACCGAAGGGTTCTAAGCAATCGAGAAGCGATCGCAAGTTTGGTGTACTCGCACCGGTATCTACATACAAGCGATCGGCTAAATTATTGATGCGTTTCCATGTCATATACAATTTGGCGATCGTTTGTTCTATCTGCGATGATTGATTGACTAAATCTGCGGCGATGTTTAAACAGCCGACTCTTTGCGCTTCTTCTAAAGCGGTTTCGATGTCAACCTGTTCCTCGTTCAGCGCTTGGACTTGGGCGGCAGATTTGAGATATTTTGCTAGGTTACGCGCTTCTGTGGTGACTTGTTTTAGGGTATCTACGTCAGGATTTGCGGCTATTTCTTTCTGTAGCGACTTTTGGTGCGATTCTGGGAGTTTCTCCATTTCCTTCACCAGCGGCGCAAGGTAGCGGGGAGGAAGGGAATTATCTGCGGCTTTTTGCCTAACTGGTTCCGGTAGCAACTCAGAAGACATCGCCGTCCATTCATCGCTGAGTTGACGCACTTCACGCCGAGTGATGCGATCGCCTTTTTGCGCGGCTTCACTCACCATCTGTTGAATTTCTGGGGATGCTTTTGAGGTTTCCACAAAAGCGCGTTTGCTAAAGTTGTTAATCGCTCCAGGGTCAAGTCTTCCCTCTTCTAAGAGTGTATCAGCACTGTTAGCCAGTTGAATCCAACTATAAGCCTGACTTTTGCTGATTTCTCGTTCTTTCAGCCAGTTGATGAAGCCAGTACCCCGCCCGTCACCGCCTTTTTTCTCTCTGTCGCGGATAGCGCGTAAAATTCGCCCTCGCCAGATTTCCGTTTGCAAGTCAAAGCGATCGCATACCTGCCAAGCTGTATCTAGCTGCTGTTGAAATTCCATCTCTGGAATCTCTTCATCTTCCGGATCGGGCAGTTCAAAAGTCAAGTCTGCTGGCTGTTGTAGGGCAGCAGCCAAGTCATCGATATTATCCGTTGATTGCACGGTTGGGAATTTAGTAGTGTATGCGATCGGCTTATTATGCCACAATCTGGGGTAACTGTAACCGCTGATTTTTTTTCAGCGTACAGCACTAGATAAGATTCCTAAAATTTTGTTGACATCTTTCAGGTGAACAACAAGATTCCCGACTTCTCCAATAAGTCGGGAATCTGAGCAGGCGCGATTTTCACAAATCAAATAGGATTGCTATATAAAAATATTATATTGAAGGATTTATTTTAATAATTGACTGCATTCTAAATCAGGTACATTTACCAAAATATCAGTTTCTTCAATAGTATTAATTTGAAAAGTTTGTTTAACTTTTTCTAGTGTGAAATCACTGTATGCCATATTCTGTGTATACTAACTACGGTGAGCGCTATTCCCCAACCTTAGCCAGTGCTTGATTAATCACGCGCTCGGATAAATACATCCCGCACAGCCGCAATTGTTCTAATACTGGGCGAGCAAACGGAATTACCCCTTGTTGCTTGGCAGTGAGAACTAAACCCAATGTTCCCCGTACTGGAATTCCTAAAGCAGTAGCACAGCGTCGAGCGGATAAATCATCTATAATCACCTCAGTACCAGGATTAACATAACCCCAAGTCAAGACAGCCGATTCACCAGCACCCAAATCCCAATTTTGAATTATGCTGGGGACTAATGGAGTTTCTTGGACAACCAACCACTGAGTATTTTTCAGAGCAACTGTTGTCACGTCTGTTTCACCGTATGCTTGAATCTCGCTAGCTACAGCGGCAGGTACAATCATCTCTGGACTGATTATTTGTAATAAGTCGAGAAAGCCTCCCTTAGTTAAAAAAATTAAAGGAGAGGTATTGATAGCAGGATGCTCAACCAAGGTTTAACTCGCGTTCTAAATCATCAAAGTCAACGGTAAAAACATCGACTTTTTCGTTAGCAAGAGCAGCAAGAAAGTCTCTACGATTTAAGCCAGCAACAAAGGCAGCTTTTTCCATTGAAATTTCTCGTTTTTGATACCAATAAATAGCTGCCGCCAAACGCATATCACGCACAAATTCCTCTGGAGTCAGGCGACGCGCACTAAACACTTCTTCGGGTAGGTTAACAGTGACTTCAGGCATAAAGTTTTATGTTTTTTCCTAGTTTTTATTTATAGATTCGGTAGAATCTACGATTTATAGTTTATTAGTGTATGCGAAGCCCGACAAGGCGGAAGGGGTAGCCATCGGCTTATTATGCCACAATCTGGGAACAGTCAATAACCCAGCACCAACCCGTAATTAGGATATGGCGTAGGCTTGTGCCTTCGCTGCTGTGTTGCCTTGCCAAGCGGTAGTGGAAAATATAAGATTATATCCGCAATTGCTGGTGACTAAATTTGAACTATCCAACTGCAAACCCATCGTACTGTCGCATAAACGGCGAATGATATGCCAACACAATATCCTGTTTGGGTATCCCTAATTCCAGCAATTCATTCGCCACGCCCACTTCTGTACCTTGAAATACTCACCGCTAGTCACGAGACGGTGATTCTTGACGGCTCACAGCAACTTGCTACCGGAATAGTCTTATGGTCGCTCCCCGTCCGTTTAGAGTCGTGGCGATTCCCCATCCCGACTTTGTTTATGTTCTTGGCGGCGTTCTCGTCTCGGTCGTGTTCAGTGCCACAATTCAAGCATTGTACCGACCGAATCTTCAGATCGAGCTTGCCCCATTTGTAACCGCACTCAGAGCAGGTTTGACTTGTAGGTTCCCATCTACTAATTACTACAAACTCCCGTCCATATTTCTGAGATTTAGCCTCGCAAAAAGTTCTAAATTCTCTCCACCCTTGAAAGCTAATAGCCCTAGAAAGTTTGCGATTTTTCACCATGCCCGACACGTTCAAATCTTCTAAGACGATAGTTTGATTTTCACTAACGATTTTAGTAGATAGTTTGTGCAAGAAATCTTTGCGTGTATCCGCAATCTGATTGTGGGTTTTAGCAATCTTTAATCTAGTCTTATTGCGCCGTTTAGAGTCTTTGCTTTGTCTGGCAAGCTTGCGTTGCAGTTTTCTAACCTTGCGGTCAGGCTTAGAGTAGTTAGGGCTTTCAGCTTTTCTGCCATCACTCATGAAAGCAAAAACCTTTATTCCTAAATCAATACCGATGCTTTGGTTTTTAGCATCAATTTTAACCGACTCGATATCGACTACGAAACTTAAAAAATAGCGGTTCGCGCAATCCTTAATTACCGTAACCGAGCTAGGTTCAGATGGTAATTTCCTAGACCAAATTGGTTTGACGGTGCCAATTTTGGCAAGATAAACACTACTATTTTTGATTGAAAAACCGCCAATCCTAAATCGTGCTGACTGTTGATTAACTTTCTTTTTAAATTTAGGACTACCTAATTTTTTACCTTTTCTTTTACCTTTAAGGGAATCAAAAAAGTTTTTGTAAGCAACACCTAAGTCTGCGACCGACTGCTGTAACGGGATATTAGAAACTTCAGATAGCCAACTTCGCTCCGAAGTCTTTTTCGCCTGAGTAATGACTAATTTTTGCAAATCTCCATTACTAGGCAGCTTTTCGGACTGCTTACATAAAGCTAGGGCATCATTCCAAACTACCCGTACACAACCAAACAACTGAGCTAAACTCTGTCGTTGTTGATCGGTTGGGTAGAATCGGTATTGGTATCTGGCTTTCATTGCTCTTGAAATGCTAATCTATTAGTATACCAATAAACACAGCTATTTGTGATGACATTCCGGAAAAAACATAAACTTGGCTTTATTAGCGATGAACCACTAGCAAAAGAACCTATCTGCCTTAAGGTGAAACCAGGGACGAGAGAAGAATTGATGACTATTCCAGGCTGGCAGGACAAACTTAGGGCGCTTATTGAAATACTTATCCAAGAGAATATAAAGCCGTCCTAGAAGGACGGGGCTTGTATCCCAAAATTTTCGGTCAGTGAGATTTCCGACTTCTTCTGTGAAGTCGGGAATCTGATCGTAATCTCCCATCTGCGTATATCCCCCACCTCGTTACAAAATTTGAAACGATCGCATATCTATTTGAAAATACCTGTAAGATAATGAAACTTCAGTGATTTCTCTGAAGTAAATTAAATAATTTACTCATAGCAGGATTCGTGCCGGCGAGATTCTTGCTGCAACTAATAACTTGTTGAGGCTTGAGGATGAACAAAGGTGCAAAGTCTGGGCGGACTTTCTGGTGCTTGCTGCCCAGTTTTACCCGAAGAAGTTTAATTTTGTTACTCAGTGCCGTCTTTTTGTCATCGGTGGCAGCGACTCGCAGCACGAGTGTGCAGATTGCACAGCGATCAGAAGCTACTTCACAGCAAGCAACTCGCGCTGCGGCTCAACGCCTCTTGGATGAGGGATTTCAACTGTTTAAGCAAGGCACAGCAGAATCACTGCGACAGGCAATTGAGAAATGGAAACAAGCACTACCCTTATTGCGGCAAGTGAGCAATAAAGGGGGGGAAGCTATTACTCTCAGCAATATTGGCAAAGTCTACGACGATTTAGGCGACAAGCAACAAGCCCTCAATTATTACAATCAGTCACTACCCTTATTGCGGCAAGTGAGCAATAAAGGGGGGGAAGCTATTACTCTCAG
>CAXTNZ010000143.1:5719-14839 GCA_964245695.1 uncultured bacterium
ATTGCGGCAAGTGAGCAATAAAGGGGGGGAAGCTATTACTCTCAGCAATATTGGCGCAATCCATTCAGATTTAGATAAATCAGATTTAGATAAAAAGCAACAAGACCCTGACTCCCACAAGCGACAAGCCCTTTACTACCACAAGCAGGCACTACCATTATCGCAAGCAGCGGGCAACAAAGCAGTGCAAGCTACCATTTTCAACAATATTGGCAAAGCCTACAATGATTTAGGCAATGAGCAAAAAGCCCTCGAATCCTACAATCAGTCACTAAAGTTATCGCAAGATATTGGCAATAAAGAGGTGGAGACTAGGGTTCTGTACAATTTGGCTTCGCTCGAACGCAGCAAAAACAACTTAACTACAGCACTTACCTATATCGAAGGTGCTATTAAAATCATTGAAGGTTTACGTACAAACATCAATAGTCAAGATTTACGCACTTCCTATTTTGCAATAGTGCAGGAGTATTACCAATTAAAAACCGACCTGCTGATGCAACTGCACAAAAAAGACCCTTCAAAAGGATACAACGCAGAAGCACTGCACATCAGCGAACGTTCCCGCGCCCGCAGTTTAATTGAACTATTAACCGAAGCTCGTGCGAATATTCGCAAAGGTGCCGATCCGCAACTCTTGGCAGAAGAACGCCGCTTACAGTCTCTTTTGGAAGCGCGACAGAAACAGTTACTATCATTATCTGATAACAAAGCAAACGAAAACCAAGCCGCAGCCCTGAAAACAGAAATTGAAAATCTCCTCAGCCAATACCGGGAACTGCAAGCAAAAATCCGCACTACTAGCCCGAAATACGCGAATCTGCAATATCCCGAACCTCTCAAGTTACCGCAAATTCAGCAACAACTCGATAAAGATACTCTGTTATTAGAGTATTCTTTGGGTGAAGAACGCAGCTATCTTTGGGCTGTAACTCCCAACTCTATCGACAGCTACGAACTTCCCGGACGCGAAGCGATAGAAAAATCAGCAGGAACGTTCAAGGAACTATTGAGAAAATGTCAAAAACCAGGTTTAAACTGCCAAAAGTTACCAGCAGTACAAAAAGCCAAAGATTTTCAAGAAACCACCCAAGCTGCAACTGAACTCAGCAAGCTTATCCTTGCACCCGTTGCAGAAAAGTTGGGGAAAAAGCGCTTGGTCATTGTCGCAGATGGTGCATTGCAAGAAATTCCCTTTGCAGCATTAACTGACCTAACTCCCCAACCCTCTTCCCTACCAGGGAAGAGGGAGCAAGATAAACCCCCCTCCCCTACTAGGGGAGGGGCTGGGGGAGAGGTTCCATATCAACCCCTCCTAGTCAACCATGAGATTGTAAATCTACCCTCCGTCACAGCTATTGCTACTCACCGACAAGAACTAAACAAACGCCAACCCGCGCCCAAAACCCTTGCAGTCCTTGCCGACCCCGTATTTGCGGCTGATGACCAACGATTCACAGGCAAACCCCCTGCCCTCGGTCCCGAACTCAACGTTAACCGTTCGAGTATGCAACGTGCGATGAAAAACCTCAAGCGTAGCGGATTAATACCCCCCCTACCAGGTACACGCAAAGAAGCCGAAGAAATCCTCAAACTTGTATCACCTTCCCAAAGCATACATGCCTATGATTTTGATGCCAATTACAACTTTGCAAACAGCAAAGAACTCAAACAATATCGGTTCTTGCAATTCGCTACCCACGGTATTGTCGATACTACCAACCCTGAGTTATCAGGAATTGTCCTCTCGCAAATCGATAAACAAGGTAAACCAGTTGAAAAAGGTTA
The DNA here is from genome assembly GCA_964245695.1 of uncultured bacterium. GTDB lineage: Bacteria > Cyanobacteriota > Cyanobacteriia > Cyanobacteriales > Nostocaceae > Hassallia. The sequence goes on from CAXTNZ010000143.1 coordinate 7,508, forward strand.
TCTGCGTTTGGGTGACATCTTCAACTTAGATTTGGGTGCCGAGTTAGTCGTTTTAAGTGCCTGTGAAACCGGTTTAGGTAAGGATGTCCAAGGTGAAGGATTGGTGGGCTTGACAAGAGGATTGATGTATGCTGGGGCAAAAACTGCTGTGGTGTCTTTGTGGCAAGTCAACGACACCGCAACATCACAATTGATGCCCCAATTTTACACAGCGATGTTGCAGCAAAAAACTTCTCCCACAACTGCCCTGCGCGAAGCACAACTGAAACTGTGGCAGCAAGAAAATTGGCGAAACCCATACTATTGGGCGGCTTTTACCTTGCAAGGCGAGTGGAGATGAGGTTTTTTTGTTCCCATGCTGATATCTTGCACGCCTACCCAACAACTGCCTAGGGTTAGAAACCCTAGGCTCATAGTAAAAGTCCTCTCAAGAGGACTAAACGCTGACTCACCAAAGTTTTCAGTCCATTTTAATGGACTTGGGCTATTAGCCTTGAACTTCAGTTCTAGGCGATCGCGTGATTGCGTTCTTGAGAATGCTGCAAGATGTCCGTTAAAACAAAGTGAGCTTTAGCTTACTTGAGCTTTGAGCCTAGAAATTTATTTCTAAGCGGACGAAAAAGCAGGTGCAATATCTGAGGATAGTTCAAATATTCAATTTAGGAGTGTTAGTAGCAATGAATAAAAAATCTTTCGCTCTCTTATTTACCGGACTTCTTAGTCTCACAACTATTAGCTATTGGGCATCAGTGCAAGCACAAACACAGGCAAAACCACAGCAAAGCATCACACCCAAATTCATCAATTCCCAACAAGCAGGTCAACTCAAACTCCAAGGTGATGGAAAACCTTTTATACCTTCTGGTTTAGGACGGGCTGCAAAACCTGACGAAGGCGACACTAGAGGAATTCCTCTCGGTATAGATAACCGTACCCCGATGTTGAGCCGAAAATATCCTTGGTCGGCAATTGGTCGAGTCCAAGGAACTACAACCGATGCCAAAAGTTATCATTGCACGGGAACGTTAATTGACGATAATCTGGTCTTGACTAACGCTCACTGTGTTATCGATCCCGAAACTGGCAAATTAAGCACAAAAATTCAGTTTATCCCAAACGTAATTGATAAGAATTACCAAGACATAGCAGAAGTCGAGCAAGTTATTTACGGTACAGATTTCAAGCAAAGCAGCAACATTACTCCTAATGACTGGGCGATTATGAAAATTAATCAACCTCTAGGTCGCAAATACGGTCATTTGGGATGGAAATCGATACCTTCTGCGACACTGGCTAGCAATCCAAAAGCGTTCTTTTTCGTGGGTTATTCCGGAGATTTCCCTAACGATAAGTATCAAAAATATTTCAGTGCGGGTCCGGGATGGACGGCAAGTTACGAGGAAAAATGTAGCATAGTCAAAGAAGAAGCTGGTTTTTTATTACATGATTGCGCCACTGCTGGCGGTTCTTCCGGTGGAGCGATTATCGGCGTGATTAATGGCGACCCTTATATTGTGGCTCTTAATAATGCCGAACGAAAAAATCTCCGCACTGGACAAGATATCACCAATTTTGCGGTGAAAATTTCTACCATCGAGCAGGCTTTGCGTAGAAATTAGATAGCTTTAGTTGTCAGGGTATGAAGCCGAAAAGAAGTGCAATGGTCGGGAGCGATCGCACTTCTTTTCGCCATCTCATATCATGTCCGCATAACGTTGATAATTTCGTAGTGAGGACTTCAGTCCTCGTCTGATGAGATAAGGACGCTCAGTCCTTACTACAAAAATTTTTTATTATGGGCAATTAAACGGACATGATATCACTCCTTATATTCCCAAATATATTCAATACACGTTAGCTTAAAAGAAAGTAAGTAAAATTTATATCGCCAGCGAGTATTTATAGCTTGACAAAAACTATATATTCTGCATACGGGCTATAAAATCGATAAAATTATGAACCAGGTAGACTATCTCCGGATTAGTTTAATAGACCGCTGCAATTTCCGCTGTCAATACTGTATGCCAGAGGGGTCAGAACTCGACTATATCCTCAAGCAACAGTTGTTAACTGATGAGGAACTGCTGACGCTAATTGAAGAGGTTTTTATCCCCGTTGGATTTACCCGGTTTCGTTTGACTGGGGGAGAACCGCTGTTACGTCCGCGTGTAGTGGATTTGGTGAAAGTGATCGCCTCCCTCCCCCAAACCCAAGACCTCTCGATGACAACCAACGCCTTTTTACTTGCTCCAATGGCGCAAAACCTCTACAATGCTGGTTTGCGACGCATTAATATTAGCCTGGACTCTCTCGATTCCGACATATTTGACCAAATTATCGGCAATCGTGGTCGTTCCCGGTGGCAAGAAGTTTGGCAGGGGATTCAAGAAGCATACCGAGTAGGATTTAACCCGCTGAAACTCAATGTGGTGGTGATTCCCGGCGTTAATGACCACGAAGTTCTGGATTTAGCCGCCCTCACCATTGACAAACAGTGGCACGTTAGATTTATTGAATTTATGCCGATTGGCAATTCGCAATTGTTTGGCGATCGCGGTTGGGTATCTTCAGCCGAGTTACGCCAATGCATCCGCGAACGTTGGGGATTGACAGAATCGCAAGTTAGTGGTAATGGTCCCGCTGATGTTTTTCAAATTCCGGGTGCGAAGGGGACACTGGGATTTATCAGTCAGATGTCAGAATGTTTTTGCGATCGCTGCAACCGGATGCGACTTTCAGCCGATGGCTGGCTGCGTCCTTGTTTATTGAATGAAAGTGAGCAAATTGACTTAAAAACTGCTCTCCGCGCTGGTGTCAGCACCACCGAATTGCGGGAGCAGGTCAGACAAATACTGGCAATTAAGCCAGAAATCAACTTTAAAGGGCGCGACTCTGGAACAATGGGTGCATATACCCGTACCATGTCGCAAATTGGTGGTTAGTCAATAGTCAATAGTCAATCAATTCTGGACTATGGACTGTTGACTGTGGACTATTGACTAATAACTAGGCTTGTCGTGAGTAGTATTCCACGATGAGCAGTTCGTTAACTTGTAGCGCCACCCACTCACGCTCAATAACGCTGTTGACCTTGCCGACCATCTTGTTTTTATCAAATTCCAGATGATTGGGAAGGTTGGCTAAACCTGGATATTGCAAGTTAGCTTCCACCAACTTACGCGATTGTTCGCGGTTTCTGACCGCAATTTCTTCACCAGGACGGCACTGGTAGCTAGCAATATTCACTACACGACCGTTAACGGTGACATGACCGTGATTCACCAGTTGACGTGCTGCGGGAATGGTGGGAGCCATGCCCATGCGGAAAACGGTGTTATCCAAGCGCATTTCTAGCAATTGCAGCAGCACTTGTCCGGTGGAGCCGGTAACACGTCTGGCTCTACGTACATAGCGCAGCAATTGCTTTTCAGTCAGTCCATAGTTGAAGCGGAGCTTTTGCTTTTCCTCTAGACGGATGGCATACTCAGAGCGCTTCTTGCGGTTCTGACCATGCTGACCAGGCGGATAAGCGCGTCTGGCGCTTTTACGAGTTAATCCTGGCAAATCGCCTAAGCGACGTACAATTCTGAGGCGTGGTCCTCTATATCGGGACATGTGTTTCCTTAATCTAAATCCTGTTTAAACTTTACCCAGACATACCATTATAAATATGTCGAAATCATTATTTCTACAAATTATAAATTTAATTATCTTATTGGGGGCTGGGGACTGGGAAAGAAATACAATTCTTTATTTTTCGGACGGGTCTAATTTTTAATTCCTAATCCCTAATCCCCAGTCCCCAGCCGCAAATTTGAGATAGCATGTGCTTGGGTGTTTGGAGAACGTCAATCGTTAGGTAGCAGAAAACAGATGGGCAGAGGTAAAAAGAAACACGGGGGTTCCACCTCCGGGATGTTAAAGAATCAAGTAATTCGGTTGTTCGCACCAGCGATGGCTGTAACTGGATGGTTGGCAATGACCTTACCCAGTACGGCTGTCACCGCCTCTTACGCGAATGATTACCGTGTTTGTGCTGGTCGCCTTTTGAGTGTCGGGGTAACTGCCCAAGCGGCATCACAAGGTTGTGCAACGGCACTGCGTCCAAGAGACTTGGCTTCTTGCGTGGTGCAAATTAATCGGCAAACGCAAATTGCCTCTACGGAGGCACTCGCATCTTGTACCCAGGCAAGGCGTCCGGAAGATTTATCCACTTGTGTAGTAGGTATTAGCAAATATACTAAAGAGGCTGCTAACCCAGCAGTTTTAAGCTACTGTGGTCGCAGTTTGTTGCCAGTGCGCTTCGCTGAGTGTGTTGTGGGTTTGCGTGCTGAAACCGACTCTGCCCCCACCCAAGCGATGGATAGTTGTATTGATGCTAGTGACCGCTCAGTAACGGGTTATTTGCCTTCGTTTATACCTTCAAATAGGCGATCGCAAGATATCAATCCAACTTTTGAGACTACTCCAATTCCCGCGAATGCTCCTAGGCAGTAAAGCAAGCTCGCGAGCTCGCGAGCTTGCGAGCTTGCTAACAGCTATCAGTCGTCTTTTTGACCAAAAATCATCTGTAAAATCATTGGCTCTCCACCCTCTTGGTGATATTTATCTGCCCAAGCGCGGATAACTTCATCCAATTCTTCGCGAGCCTGCTCTAATCGTTCAGGTGGGATATCCATTGTTTCTAAGACACGCATCGCGTTTGGTCGCCGTTCTGCCCAATCTTTCATCAACCGAAAATACCGAGCGGTATCTTCCACCATGATGTATGTACGCTCCTGATCGTCTGCTGGAGCGTAAAAAGAACGGGTGAGAGCGTAGAAGGGCATTCCCCAAGGAGAATCAATCCTTGTCACCGTTCCTGAGTAGAGCAGACGGCGCTTGATATGCTCCGCTAAAGCTTCACTCAAACCCATGCGGTGTTCTTCTGGCATGTCCTCCTGCGATCGCTTATGCAGAAATTCAATCAACTCTAGAAACTCAAAAGAACTGACTAATTGGGCATCAGGCAGGTTCTGTGGGAGTTTTTGTTCAATTTGTCTTTTTTCGTCACTCGTCAGACTTGTACCAGGAACGCGCGATCGCCCTGGTCGCCACGGATACCTTTCCATCCAAACATAAGGCAATTGAATTAGATAGCGTGGTTCCTGAGAACCCAGCATCTTCAACAGTTTGCCCTCTGTCAGCGCAAGTCTTACTTCCTCTACAATAATTTTCACCCGCTTCGGCTCAAGGTGGTGCAAATGCCCGGTCATTCGCAGGTTTTGTCCCTGCTCTAGATAGGTCATGTAAATCGCACACTTTGCTGCCGTTGCGGCTGCATCTAAAAACGCCCCATGCCTATGCCCACTAGTCCGCATAGCACTAAAAGCCAGATAAAGCATGATCTGATCCATCGCACTCGGACCAAGACGTTTGATCAGATCTATGTCGTTACTCATATTACAGACAGTTGAATAGCACGTTTACACAGTTATCGGTCGAAGGAAAATAAGTAGTATACACCCGACTTAAAGCAATATCTTCACTTTAGATTATTTAATTATGCATTAAGTATGAGTATTCTTGATTGTCATAAGTGAACTTACGAGTTTTTTACAACACATAAACAAACACAGTAATCTTAGTAGAGTTACTCTTGCATCTTACCGGAACTTCAGGAATATCTGCAAATCGCCTCAAGGTCAATTTGCTTTCCACGAGAAACCTGTGTGGCTCCAAAGAGCAATCGATGCTGCCTGTGTTGGTTACTCCAGATTTTCCCCAGAGAGTGACTATCAGTTGCTTTCTCGCATCAGGGCATAAATCTCTGGGCTGATACGAAAAAGCAACTATAGATGAGTGCAGCATTTAAGATACAGCAGTTTAAAACTAGCTAGTGCTGTTAATCGGGGATACCTATGTCAAAAAAAGATGATTTATATAGCGGTTCTAAAAGTGCATTGAGTATGATTACTTAACCCTCACTCGCTCTTTGCGGTTTCAAAGAGCGAGTGAGGGTTAGGTTTGTATTTGACTCAAATGAAACCGGTTATATTGGGCTGCGAAAACTTGTAGCTTCTACTTTTGTGTCTAGCGCTTTTTCTTTTTTGGCGATCGCTCAAAAATCCTAATTTAACCTTCCGGAGCGCATTTTTTCTAAGCTAATTGCTCCCGCGCCAAAAGTAACTAGCAAGATTCCCAAAATCTGCACAATTTGCAAGGGTTCCTGAATAATTAACCCAGCAAAAATAACGGTTAAAACGGGGACACTGGCTCCAACTATCGCTCCTCGCGTTGCACCAAGTTTGCCAATCCCAACATTATTCAACACATAAGCCAAGAGAGTCATTACACCCAAGATAAACGCACTTAAGATAAGTTCTAGTAACTTATTGGGATCAATTACCAAACTCCAGCTACTTGGTAAAGGCAGCATCAAACCGATGAAGCACAAAAACAGCATGGTAGCGAAGTTAATTAAAGTAAATGTTACTGGATGTAATTTAGCAGCGCATATCCGCGTCAGAATCACGTAGATAGCAAAACTCACTCCGGAAGCAATTGCTGTAGTGCTTCCTAAGGAGTTATTACCGATGCCAGTGATTGTAGAACCGCTCAACAGCAGCAACTCACCCAAAAAAATGGATGCGAGCGCACTTGCACCGAATAAGGTAGGCTGATCGCGGAACAGAAACCAGGACAATAGTCCGCTAATCATCGGATAAATAAAGAAAAGTGCGATCGCCATCCCCGTCGGAACTTGACCAATGGCAAGGTAAATTAGCACCTGAGACAAAAACAAAAAGCACCCACTGACAATCGACAACACTAACACCCGTTTTGTGTTTGCTTTGGTAGGAGAGGGATTTCCCCTTACTGAGTCAGCCAAGTTTTGCAAGTCTTGCCACACTCGCTGATGCATCATCGGCGCTAAAACTAACATTAGTGGTACAACCACCATCATTCTGAGCATCAAAATTAACAGAGAATTACCCAACGTCGGTGATATCAAGCCCTCAACTTGAAACGCTCCCAAAATCTGGGCATTTGGCTGAAAAATTGCTTTGATAGCTACGTTGTAAAGCGACGACAACACCGTTGACAAGCCAATCAGCAATAAACCCATTTGCATGGGTGACAAGGCTCCAGCGCCACGGGACGCTCGTTGTCGCTGAGGAGGAAATCTGGTTTCACCTTCGTCCCTGGAAAGAACAGATATTGGTTCTTTAGGATCTTTCTTTACTTTTGGCAATTTTGCCTGAGAACTTTCTAAAGCAGGGGACGGAGAAAATGTCGTTTCACCTTCGTCCCTGGAAAGAACAGATATTGGTTCTTTAGGATCTTTCTTTA
>CAXTNZ010000143.1:14939-17624 GCA_964245695.1 uncultured bacterium
TGTGAGGATTTGCCGCACTTACCGGGGAAGCAGATAATATAGTTTTGTTTTTCGACTGTGTACTAGGAATAACCGAAATTGGCGCAACGGTGTTTTTGTTTACTTCTCCCATCTCTGGGGAAGTGCCTTTGACACTCTCCTGCTTTTGCTCTTTAGGTGCATCAAGAGACTGCGCGGCAACTTGTGGAGTTGCTTTTGTTATTTTTTCCAGTTCCTTACTGAAGCGATTAATTAACTCAGTCAACATCACTTCCGCTTGCTGCTGTTGGCTATGCATCCGAGACACTTGTTGGGAAATACCACTTTGATAGTTATTCATCTCCTGTTGCAGTAACTTCAAGGTGATAGTTAGGGTGTCATCTAGAGTGCCAAGCAGTTGCTCGGTATTTTTATTTATCTCAGTTACTAGGTTTGTGTTAGCCTCATTTGACGCGATCGCACTTCCTTGATTAATATCGCGTTCCATTGCTTGATTAGCTAAATCGGAGAGTGAGGATTGCAATTGAGAAGAAATGTGATTCGCCAAAACTTGCGCCAATTGACGCATTAAGGCTTGTTGCTCGGTTATTTGTCTCGTCTGTTGTAACTGTTCTTTTTCCGATTGCAGCCGTTTAATATCATTAGCTAAACGGCTCTTTTCTGACTCAAGCCGATTTATATCTTCTTGTAAGGATTTGAGCACATTTTGCTGGAGACTTTGCAAATCCTCAACTACACCCCACAAGGCAGTTTCTGCTGCCCTAGATATTTCGCCTCTTGCTCGCGGGTTTTCTGGTCGGTTCTCGAATCGCCCCATTAGTCTCTAACCTCTGACCCCTTGACGATAAAGCAGCTTACCGTGCAATTGTTCGGCGCTCATACTGTTTCCTGTATTTTGTCAGATAAACTAAAAATTTTAACAGGACTTACGCGTTTCAACGTAATTCAGTCATGCTGAACACAGCGTTAGCAAAGTGTATATGCCCTACTGTTTAATAAATGAGATTCCCTTCCATTCAGCATTACACACCAGCACTCTGTAAGTTTTATGGAAATTAGCTATTATCAGGTGATATTTTTTATCCGGCAAAAATATCATCAAAAATAAATATTTATTCTTTTTGCGGCAATAGCAATTGTCAAGGACTTACGGATTACTGCGTTTCTACGTTTCACTCAATACAATTGTCGGAGCTATTAGACCTATCTGTAATTTCGTGTAGAATGTCAATTGCGCTACACTTTTCATCCCTATTTTGGATGAAAATATTTTTTGATGGGGATTATAAATACCCCGCTTGCCTGAAAATCATTTTACTGAATTAAAAGCCTTTGTGCAAAACACGCCCTATTTTTCAATGTTGGGGTAATGAAAAGACAAAAAGGCGAATAACTGTTAACTCTTAAGTCCTAACACATAACTTAGCACTGTAAATAGAGCAGCGCTGAGGGCTGCACTTACAGGGACTGTGATTAGCCATGCGGCGGCGATTCCTTGTAGAGTTTTGAATTGAATCGAGTTGATATTTTGCACTAGTCCGATGCCAACTACGCCGCCGACGAGAGCATGGGAGGTGGAAACGGGTAAACCCAGCCGGGAGGCAAGTAGGATCGTGGTGGCTGTGGCGAGTTCAGCACAAAATCCACTGCTAGGTTGTAGGGAAATGATGCTTTCGCCAATAGTGGCGATGACTTTTTTTCCCAAAATCGCTAAACCAGCGACAATACCAGCACCGCCAAGTATTAAAATCCAGATGGGGATCGTGATCCCATTTATAGGAACTGTGCCAGTACTATTGATGTAGGCGATCGCCGCTAGAGGAGCGATCGCATTCCCAACATCATTAGAACCATGAGCAAATGCCACGAAGCAAGCACTCAAAAGTTGAAATCGTCCAAATAGGCGTTCAATCGGATTGGCAATGGGAACTGGGGAATCGGCATTATATTCTTTTCTGCTAAGCGCTCCCCCTGCTCCCCCTGCTAAGCGCTTTCTGCTAAGCTCTCCCCTTTCTTCCTTGTTCTCCAATTCTCGCCAGCTATAAAAAGTCAGTCCAACTGCTGCGATAGCACCGATCAAAATTGGGATGTCGTAAGCAGGTATTTTTAAACCGAATTGCTTGATCAAAAAATTTGTTAGCGGTTGCGTCAGCGAAGGTAGCACAATCACTCCAAATACCCCCAGCAGCACTGCACTCAACCAAGGAATCCACTCGTTTAACTGTGCCAATGAATTTGGTTGATCCAGAATCCAGCGCTTGATTTGACTGTAGAACAAAGCTGCAATTGCGCCACTTATGAGTGGGGTAACAATCCAGCCAATGGTAATCAGCTTAATTGATGACCAATCAATCGCATTGACTCCCAAAGCTACCCAGCTAAATCCAGCGATCGCACCAACAACCGCATGAGAAGAGGATACAGGCAAACCCCGTGATGTGGCAATTTGTAACCACACACCACACGCTATTAACACCGTCACCATCCCAGTTACTAGCGTTTGGGGTGCAGCGACGAATAAAGCTGGATTGGCAATTTTCGTCGCCAGAGTTTCTGATACCTCATGACCAAACAATACAGCACCCGTAAACTCTAACACCCCAGCAATTATCAGAGCCTGTTTGAGGGTAACAGCTTTGGAACCTACAGAGGTTCCCATTGCGTTAGCAACATCGTTTGCTCCGAGGTTCCAGGCGACGTAGAAAG
>CAXTNZ010000144.1:0-17595 GCA_964245695.1 uncultured bacterium
CTGTAGGTGAGGGAGTGGGGGAAGCATCTTTTTTATCCTCCTTGTCTCCTTGTCCCCCTGTCCCCTTGTCTCCCCACTCCCTCACCTACAGTGCTTTATTACCCGCTGGTGAGGCTGCTTTGGAACAATGGCAGAAGTTATGGGATGAGGGATATCGCACATTTAAATGGAAAATTGGAGTGTATGCGACAGCGAGTGAACTGGAAATTTTTGAGTTACTCACCCAAGCCTTACCGCAAAAAGCCAAACTGCGATTAGATGCTAACGGGGGACTCAGCTATGAGGATGCGAACTTGTGGCTGTGGACTTGCGACAATGTGAAGGCAAATGATGCATCCCAGGTGGAAATTGAATTTATCGAACAACCGCTACCTGTAGATCAATTTCCGGGAATGTTGGAATTGGGTGATTGCTATGGGACGAAGATAGCCTTAGATGAATCTGTCGCCACACTAAAGCAACTTACAGCCTGTTATGAACAAGGTTGGCGAGAGATTTTTGTAATTAAGCCTGGGATAGTTGGTTCACCATGTCGTCTACGTCAGTTTTGCCTTTCTCATAAAATTGATGCTGTATTTTCATCCGTATTTGAAACTGAAATTGGCAGACAAGCTGCACTTCAGTTAGCAGCCGAATTATCTCAGCATAATCGAGCCGTTGGTTTTGGTGTCAACCACTTTTTTGCTCAAGAAGAGGATAACTGGCTTCAGAATCTATGGAAACTTTAGACTATATCAAAAACCTGAAAAATGATGATTGGCTTATCGCAGGCGATCGCTTTTCTTTTCAGCAACTGTTTGAAAAATTTTATTTAGAATTATTAGCATATAAAACGCCGCTGAAAATCCTCTTGGCGGAACGCGAACCAGTGCGTTTTTTAGCTGGCTTTATGGCTGCTTGTGCAGCTAATTGTCAAGTTTTTCTTTGTAACCCCGATTGGGGAAAACAAGAATGGCAAGAAGTATTTAATTTAGTACAGCCAGACCTCATTTTGGGAGATGGGGATTCGGGAAAATGGAATAGAATTGTTTATGCCCCATTACCTATGCCCCCTCAGCTATTACCTATTCAAAATTGCATCATGATTCCCACTGGTGGTTCATCGGGAAAGATTAAATTTGCTATCCACACTTGGGAAACTCTCATGGCATCTGTAAGAGGATTTACAGAATATTTTCAGCTAAATAAAGTCAATTCTTTTTGTGTGTTGCCGCTATATCACGTCAGCGGTTTGATGCAATTTATGCGCTCCTTTACAACTGGTGGTAAACTCGCTATTTTGCCCTTCAAAGAAGTAGAATCAAGTCAAATATATCATATTGAACCCTCAGAATTTTTTATATCTTTAGTACCAACACAATTACAACGTCTTTTACAAAACCCAGATTTAACAGCGTGGCTATCCCAATTTGAAACTGTACTTTTGGGAGGTGCGCCAGCTTGGAATGAACTTTTAGAAAAAGCGAGATTTTACCGTATCCGATTAGCACCCACCTATGGTATGACAGAAACCGCCTCCCAAATTGCCACAGTCAAGCCCGATGATTTTCTCAATGGTAAAGTTAGCTGTGGTCAAATTCTTCCCCATGCCAAGATAACGATTTGTAATGAACAAGGCGAGGTTTTAAATTCAAATCAAAAAGGAAATATTACTATTCAATCTCAATCTTTAACCCTTGGTTACTATCCTAAAATCTGGAAAAATCAGGATTATTTACAAGTTGATGATTTAGGTTTCTTTGATGACGAGGGTCATTTGAATATTGTTGGGCGTAACAGCAATAAAATCATTACAGGCGGTGAAAACGTTTACCCAATCGAAATTGAATCAGCCATCAGAGCAACTAAAATGGTGAGGGATGTTTGTGTAATTGGCATCCCAGATAAACAATGGGGACAAGCAATAACAGCCATTTATATTCCCAAAGACTCAAAGACATCTAGCTTGGAAATTAAAAGAATACTCAAAGATAAACTTTGCAAATTCAAACTTCCCAAACACTGGATTTCTGTCCAAACCTTACCTCGTAACACCCAAGGCAAAATCAACCACCAACAGCTACAACAAATAGCAACAAACCAACTGCAAATCTCCCCCTAATAATAAACCTATTACAGAAAGAAATTTGTCTCACGCAGAGGCGCAGAGCCGCAAAGAAGAATACAAATACTCATGATTGCAAGAGGACTGATCTCTCTACTCTCTTCCCTTGGTGTCCTTCTCCTATCGGAGACGCTGCGCGAAGGCGCCCTTGGCGGTTCGTTATTAACTTTCTCACATAGGTTCTCTAGACTTTCTTCTCTCTGCGCTCTCAGCGTCTCTGCGGTTCGTTTCCAACCATTGCATTATCTCATCCGGTAAATCCCTCTTGTTTCTACTGGCATCAATACAAACATGCCTAGTAACTGCCTTAGCAAACATTACATCATCGACTAAAATTTCGTAAGCAATTTCAAACTTATCAACACCGGCTTTTTGCGGAATCAAGCTAATAATTAACTTATCCCCACAAAACATCGGACGAAAAAAATCAACATCGGCGTGAACAATAGGAAAAGCCAGAGATGAATTGCTAAAAAATTCTTTGATGTTAATACCTGATACTTCTAGAGATGCTTCATAAGCTTCATGACAAATAGATAAAACATTGGCAAAGTAAACTACCCCAGCGGCATCAGTATCGGAAAATCGAACGGTGCGGTTATAAGTAAAGGGCATGTTTTATAATCAAGGAATTAAAAAAATAGCAGGCTTATAGCCTGCTCTACAAAATGATTGTACTGCAATTACAACAGTTATTAATTTAATGGGTAATAAATATCTTCAGAGTGGGGATTGAGGTAGGGACGCTGCAAATCAATATTTAGCTGCGTAAAGTGTTGAGCGATCGCTTTCATCCGTTCATCAGTACTATTATCACCTTTTTGCCAAGCTGACAACAAAGAAGAAGCCACAATTTGACAACGGTTCATCCCAAAACTTTCCTGTGCCGCAAATTTTTGGCTTGGTTCTTCGGCTAAACTCAGCCCAGGTGCTAAAAACTTGGTAAACAAAGGTATTTCCGGCTGAAAATGCGATTTATACGCTGCATAAACAGCCTGAAGCACTTTCCGCACGGCTGGATAGTCGTTGCGTTCAAAATACAGCACTCCTGAGTCATAGCGTTTGTATGCAGAAGGATTGTAGAGAACTTGAAAGCTAAAGAAAATCTCAGCCGCGTTTAATTGTAGCGTGAGACTACCCATCAGAGCGATCGCCCCTTCTGGAGTTAAATGAAAGTAGATTCGCCCCGTCGTGCCCAAATCACCGTCTGAATTGCCTTTTTGTCCGACATTGCTAACTGCTAGGTAATAACCATTTTGCAGTCGATTTTTGGGCATCCAAATTGCAACCAACGTACCAACCTTGGCAGATTCCATACTTGGTTGCATACGTGAGTTGTACTCAACTAGCAATGTCAAACCGTCTTTCGTCACCACCAGACTACCATCAGGTTCCTGCCGCAACACTTGCCAACCAGGAGCAAAATAACCTACGCCGTGATTACTAGCATCTAATTGTCCGTAAAATTCCCAATCAATCCCTAAGATAGAATTATTTTCTAAAGTTTGGTGTGGTAACAAATTAGCCGTTTCGGCATTTAGTGCCAAAACGTTTTGCAAAGAGCCATTGTAATAGATACCATAAAGGAAATTTCGCAGTAGTAGGCTGAGATACTTACGCTGCAATGCTGGCGAAGTTTGTTGAAATCTCTCTGCCACTTTTTTCGGCAAGGCAAAGGGTTGATAATTGGGATGAATAATACAAAAGTTGGACTCAATCTGAATATTGCTGGCAATATCAAACAGAGAATTGCGCAGTTGATTCGCAGGAGTATATAGCATTAATAAATTCAGAATTAAAAAAGCGCACTGAAGAAAGGGGTAGCGGGGCATCCAATTAAAAATGCCAAATTAAAATTATTAATTATTAATTTTTAATTCTTAATTGAAAAGCCCCTTGACATTAACACCCACGCAGGCGGGTTTTTGGGTAATATAGGCGAAGCAAATTCTGCTGGCTTTTGGGCTGAGGCAGTTTTTCCAATTTGGCAACTTCTTTGAGGATTTCCGATTCGGAAATACCGAAAACGGTTAGCACAGCTTGCTGGGGCATAGTCAGGAGATTTTTGGCGACCTGAAGCATTGAGATGCCGATATTATCAAAGTGTTTGCGGCACTTAATCATTTCCTCAATTTGATGCATCAGTGCCAAACCCGCAAACTGGATAACACTTAACAGAAAATCACAACGGTACTCCAGAATCATCGGGAAAGCCTTGAGATAAGCTTGAGTCAAGGCAAGCATTGAAGGTTGAAGAACCTCGAGCGGTGTTACCGCCAGATGCAGAGATTCTTCTAACTCAATGGTGGAATCTACCACTAGGCTGTCTAGCCAAATTTTTAAATAGCTTGCAAGTATTGTTCCTAAATCAAAGGCTGGATCTCCCCAGGCGCAAGCTTCCCAGTCAATCAGTCGCACGATCACATTGTCTAGCTGCTCCCACCGGGAATGGATCAAAATATTGTCCAATTTCAGGTCGTTATGAGTCAAGCAGCAAGGATGCCAATCGTTTGCCAAGTCTGCAATTGCTGATTCTAAATTGTCGTAGCGCTGATAGAGAGCATAAAATTTCAGCGCATTCGTGGGAACCATGCCAAAAATCTCAGGTGCAATTGACCCGATTCCTTGCGCCGGATTGTTAAAGTGATAGCGAAACTGTCCTTCGGGAGCAGTTGCCATAAAATCACGATACTCACGGCGGTTAAAAGTGGCACGATGCAGCGCCGCTAAGGTGGTGCCCATGGTGCTAGCGATCGCTTCCGGGAATATATCGTTTTGTTGATAGTAATTTCCCAGTTCTTGATACTCACTTAAGTAGTTGCGGATGAGGATGGAATTTTCCTCATCGAAGTGCAGTACTGACGATGCGATCGCGCCGATGTTGCCAATTACTGGAAACTTTTGCAGCAATTGGTCAAACAGCCACTCATTGAAAAATTGCTCTTTTCCATCATTGTCAGTGCTACGTTTTTGTTTAACCAGCAGTTTGCGATTATCTGCCAGAGTAACCAGTAAATTTAAATTCTTGCTACTCTCAGGTAACTCAGAGTCTGAGTATGCGCCATCTTCTGAGCTACACAGACCTGCATCTTGCAGATACTGGATAACGTTATGAGAAGACAGTGAAACTATCATGTATTATTTCCTAATTCGTAAAATTGCTTAGAGAATCACCTAGATCAAGATTGGCTTAGTTTCTGTGCGAGTTGGTAGATAGCAAAAAGAGTGTGAATATCAATAACAATCAGTACGATCTACTAATATCCGATTTCTCAAACAAAAACCTGCCAAAATGGCAATACCACCTTTACTATTCCTTTAAATTTTGCTTCCAGAAATAGTGAATTCTTTAAAATTATCAGTATATTTACTTACATTAATATTTATTTTTGTGGTTGAGCTTTTTAATCTAGCGCACTCTCCTGCCTTTTGGGTGAGCGACAAAAATTTAATTTATATATAATTGTTGCCATGCGGCAATTTTGCCCAACCACAATCCTCATGGCATGAGATTATTTCCGCAAAACTATTACGGTTCTTCAGAAGCTCACCAAGCTCTTCAAAACAAGCCACCCTAAATAAGGCTGCTACGGTTCACTCACAAAGTTTGCACTTGGGCGATCGCTTATGAGCAGTTCTCCACAAAATTTACTCTTTGGTATTTTATGCTACATTTTACCTATAATTCTCAAATAACGATTGCAATCCGGTTTTTTGACGGCTTCTTATAATCATAAAGATTTATTAATAAACTGAATTACGCCCAAAAAAACTGATTTGCAGTAAATGTTGATTGATATTAGGCGAGCATTTATAAACTAAAAATTTATTTACAATAAAATATTTTAGGCACTTAAATCCAGCTAAAAGTTGGAGTTCCATAACATAAATCATTTTAAATTTTCAAGGCAAAATTTTGGATTGCTGTCAATGGTGGGTAGCCACTCCCGCAGCAACTGACAGCAACAAGGCGACATCCAGGTGAGAGAAACAACAAGGAACAAAGATGAATAAATCCCCACTCTTCGTTCCTGATGTCACAAAATCTACTCTCGTGTCGTGGGAAAAACCTGTAAAAAACGAGCAAACCTTTTTGGTTATCGGTTTAAACCGAGGGATTTTTCATGGAGGCTCTCAAAATTCGCTTTGTTTTTTCGTTATTATTGACATTTTTCGCAATAACCCCGCACTCTCTTTGAGAAGGGTTGCTCGTTTTTTGTGTCTTTATGCGTCGTCCGAAAGCGGTAATATAAATGTACTAAAAAAATTAAGCGAGCGAAGAACAGTGGTGCATCTCAAAAAAAGAGGAGGCTGAAGCTACCTTGACCTTAATGCCATAAGTTGATTCACCATCACCGCCAATGTCACCATACCAAAAATCAACATCAATCCCGCAGGCATAAACTTGCGTGTTGTAGCGAGTCGGAAGGCAAAGACAACGACCAAAACAGCGCTGACCAGAGCTGCTAAAATAAAACCCCAGATTATACCTTTAAATTGGAGGTAAGCGGCAAAAATTAGTAATAAACCACTAATCCAACCACTTAGGAGCGAAACTTTGCTAGCAGCGTAAAGGTGACCAATCATACCTCCCATTACTGCTAAAATGCCGTAAGCAAGAGAGGCAATAATACTTAAATTCATTGTTAAAACCTATGTAGATTTTGCTGCCTGTTGCAAGCCTCGGCAGACAATTTACCATAGCTGTTGAGCTACATCACAGAAGTTGATTAATGGATAATCCAGCGATGCCCACGGCAAGTAATTCCTCCCAAACAAAAATTCAATTCCTCCAGCGTCAAGCAGCCTCTCTATTAATCTACCAATCCGTCCTTCAAGGCGAAGTGAGTATAGCGTTTCTTGAATTGTTGCAAGCTATACGATACACTGATGCCGATGCACAAAGTTGTCTCCAGGCTTACGGCAAGTACTTCAAGTCATTGGCTGCCTTGAATCAAAATTGGGAGGATTACCTAATTACTCGAATTCTCAGAGATGAAAATCCATTTTCCCGGCTTGCTCAACAACGAGAATTTGAGAATTTACCTCCAGCTTTAGTAGCAGCAACTCAGCATGATTTACAAGCGTTGCAAAGTCTTTACGAATGTAGCAGCGCTTTTTTGAGCGAGTGGGTACAAGCTGTAGCCTATCTACCTGTTTCACCAGTAGTGTGGTATGACGAGCAACTTTTGGGGGTAGAAGCAACTCCAGAATCGCAGCTAATAGGGAAACTGCAACACTTGGAAGATTGGGCTGATGCAGTAGAAGATGTGGCAGGTTATTATCGCCAATTTGGCACGGGTTTATTTGCAGAGTATCGTGCTTTGCGCTGGTGTGCTGGGCAATTTGTTGGTATCCGGTATGCTGATCCGGTGAAGTTAAGCGAACTTGTGGGTTATGAGTCTCAGCGAGACGCTTTATTAAAAAATACAGAATTTTTATTATCAGGAGAGGTAGCGCTGCACGTATTACTTTACGGTAGTCGCGGTTCCGGGAAATCTTCCTTGGTGAAAGCCTTGCTGAATGAATATAGCGATCGCAACCTCCGCTTGCTGGAAGTGGGAAAATCAGATTTGAACGATTTACCACAAATTGTGGAACAGTTGCGCTCTGTGCCACAAAAATTTATTATCTTTGTCGATGACCTTTCGTTTGAAGAAGACGACGACGCTTTTAAAGCACTTAAAGTAGTTTTAGAAGGAAATTTAACCGCGCGATCGCAAAACGTAGTAGTGTATGCAACATCTAACCGTCGCCACTTAATTCGGGAGTTTTTTGCCGATAGACCCGCTCCCAGAGATAATGACGAAATCCATGCTTGGGATACGATGCAGGAGAAGCTTTCATTTAGCGATCGCTTTGGTCTAACCTTAACCTTTGAGCCTGCCGATCAGAAAACTTATTTAAAAATTGTCCAGCATTTAGCAACACAAGCTCAAATTAATATTAGCCAAGAAGATTTGGAATATCAAGCTTTGCAATGGGCAACTCGCCATAACGGTCGTTCTGGAAGAACAGCACGACAGTTTGTTGATTTTTTGAAAGCAGATTTGGCACTTTTTGGTTCAAACAACCAGACATCTAACACATAGTTGGGAAATTAATTTGTTGATTATGGCAATTTTTTGTTATTTATATAACAGCAATATGCCGCAATACTTACAACCGAAAATTTTAGAGCAACCACGTGACGGGTAATGACTTTAGTAAATACTTATGACAACTTGACTAGGCTAAAAACAATATACAATCAGCAATGGTAAGTAATCGATTTTTGCTTTTAGGTATAGTCGCCTTTAGTGTGAGTTTTGGTCTTAGTCTCGTCCCCACCTGGGATTTTAGTAAAGCCTTTCTCACAGGTGTAATTACTGTAATAGCTAGCTATGTATCAGCATTGTTTGTAGATAATATACGCAGAAATCATGAAATGCTCGTTTTAGGTTCTCTGAACAAGCGAATCAAAGAACTTGAGGGATTGAAGTCTCGTATTGTCCGAGAAATAAACCAAATTGAAGAGCATCGCGCCTTATTATATGCAGAGTCAAACCAACTGCAAAATCAAGTATCAGAACGCCGTAACCAAAGGGATAGTCTCAATCGAGAATTAAGCAGTTTCGTCGGAGAAAAAAAGCATTTAGAAGCAAAAATAAACTCTCTTAAAATCGAACTTCATAACCTGGAGAAAAGTAAAGTAGAACTGAGTAATTCCTTTTCTACTCTAACAGCAGAAAAACGTCGTCTTGAATTAAATTGTAATGTAACGCGAGCGGAAATAACTAAGCTCCAAACTCAACTTAGCGAATTGCAACAGGAAAAGCAAGAAATTGAAAGCAATTTAACTCTGTTAGACAGACTCAAACCCCAACTAGAAGAAAGACTCTACGAACTGCGAGTTGAACTTCAAGAACTAGAAAACCACGTAACCCAGCAAAACCAATTACTTTTAACTAAAAAATCTGAAAAAGAAAATACAGAAGCTAGCCTAAATTCCTTGCAAACCCAAATATTAGAACAACAAACCGAACTTAATCACTTACAAGGGCAAGTTTCATTATTACAGCAAGAACGCGATTTGTTGCAAAGTCAAGTTTGGGAATTACTTCAACAAACAGAAAACTTTAATCAGCCATTATTTGATAATAACGCACAACAAGAGGATGAATTATTTCCTTTTTCCGACTTAATTGAAATAGAACCAACAGATTATCAAGCTAACACATCTGAAATACCCGAAGAATGGGCTAATTTGCTAGAGCAGCTACCAAGCTATGAAATCCAAGTATTAAAAGCTATAGTAGAGCAAGAAAATCCCAATCCTGCCATTAAACAGATTGCGGAAGCAAATATCACCATGCCGAATTTATTAATTGATTCTATAAATGAACGTGCTAATGATACGCTTGGGGAATTAATAATTGACCCAGTGACAACTCCGGCAATTTATCAAGAGCATATAAGAAATGTCAAAAAAATTATCGCAATGTACGAAGACTTAATGACTAGACAAGCCTCATCAAATTAAGTTATTCTTGCCATCGTACAATTACTAGTAGATAGGGTACATACCTTACCTACTGGCTGCGTGCCTCTGCGTTGAAAATAAAGTGAGGTGAAGTACATGGCAAATCTCAAAATCTCGAAAAAAGTGTCCACTGCTTTAATCAACTCTCTTAGCGCGGGAGTAGTACCGAGAGTCGGACTAGAATATATAGCAGTAGGTCGAGAACAAGAACTAAAAAGCCTATTACAAAATCTCGACGACATCGCAGAAGGCGTAGCAGCATTTCGCTTCGTAATTGGTAACTACGGTTCAGGGAAAAGCTTCATCCTACAACTGATTCGCAACCGTGCTATGGAGCAAGGTTTTGTAGTAGCTGATGCTGATTTATCGTCTGAACGGCGGCTTGCAGGAACAAACAATGAAGGGTTAGCAACCTATCGAGAATTAATGAGCCGCCTTGCTACAAAAACTCGTCCTGATGGTGGTGCTTTAGTCTCAATTTTGGAAGGATGGATTAATAAAATCCAACAAGAAGTAGTAAAAGAAAGCGGAATACGTCCCAATGATGAAGGTTTTGATGACAAAGTAGAAGCGAAAATCAGAGAAGTAGTTCAGTATATCGAAGACTTAGTTCACGGCTTTGATTTTGGCAGCGTTATTGTTGCTTATTGGCGTGGCTACCGCATGGATGATGATCACTTGAAAAATGCTGCATTGCGGTGGTTGCGGGGAGAATTTAACACTAAAACTGAGGCAAAAGCCGCTTTGGGAGTGCGCGTAATTATTGACGATGATAGTTGGTATGACTATATCAAGTTAATCGCTAAATTTGTAGCTGAGATTGGCTATAAAGGACTTTTAGTTTTGCTTGATGAAGCTGTGCATGTATATCAAATATCCACTACAGTTACTCGCGAAAAGAACTATAACAGACTTTTAGCAATGTTTAACGACACCATGCAGTGCAAAGCAGAACATCTTGGCATTGTCATAGGTGGAACCACAAAATTTTTAGAAGATCCAAATCGCGGACTTTTTGCCGATCCAGCTTGGCGAAGACGCACAAAAGAAAGCCGTTTTGCAGTACAAGCTGGTGTTCAGGAATATTTGGGACCAGTGATGCGGCTAAAGCCGTTGACTGAAGATGAAATCCTCACGCTTTTGCAAGGCTTGGCTGAGATTCATGCTCTCAATTTTGTTTATGAAAAAACTTTGACAAATCGTGAATTTAAGGAGTTTGTAGAAGAAATTGTCAATCGTTTAGGTGCAGAAGCGTTGCTAACTCCCGGCGAAATTGTCCGGGACTTTATTAGTGTGCTGAACATCCTGCATCAAAACCCTGGAATTTCTTTTGGTGAATTAATTCATGGTTCTAATTTTAAACCGACTGCTGCGGGTAAAGATGGAAGTGTGGATGAGGATGATGCAGCAGAATTTAGTTTGTAATATTCTCTCGTTCTCTCGTTCCCAGGTTCCACCTAGGAATGCTTTCAAGAGGTGCCTTTTATAGAGTTTATTTTACTGGAGGCAGAGCCTCCGAGAAATTATTCCTTGACCGTGCCAAAAAACGAGGATAGGGGAAATTAAGTGAAATGAAAGCAGTGTGGGTGATGTTGTTATTTTGCTGGGATTTTTGGGAACTCTTTAAATGTAAGGTTTTGCTGAATTGTCTAGTGATCCCAGCATTCTTCGTGGGGTAACTACGTGAAAAGCGCCTCCACATCAGGTTCTTCCTGGATTCAGCATTGCAACTAGTCAGTACCAGTCCCAGGACATCTACCCTCTCAAGAGCGATGCAACGAAGTACAACAAAAAGAAAATTCCCATTTATTATATTAGACCAGACAGTACTGATAGCTGTATTGATTCTTCCTGCGACTAACTTTTGTCTTGCCAGTTTATCCCGATCGCTCTATTTCCAGGATGGTACAGCAGCAATCTGGCCCACAACAGGCGTTTATTTAGCTGCTGTTGTGCTGCTGGGGTATCGCATCTGGCCCGCTATCTTCCTCAGCGAACTTATTGCAAATTATTTACTTTTCTATCCAAAGATTTGGGTAAGCAGCATCATGGCTGTAATCGGTATCATTGACCCGCTAGTCATTGCTTTGTTAATCAATCGCTTCATCAAGCGACGCAATTTGCTGGAGAGGGTGCAGGATGTTTTCAAATTTGTGGTGTCCCTCTTGCCCAGTATGACGCTAACCAGCACTATAGCGGTTCTCGTCCTTTGTCTAGGTGGTTACACTCCTTGGGGCGACTACAGAGAAGTCTGGCGGGGTTGGTTTTCAGCAAATATTGGTGGTCCATTAATCTTCACACCAGCAATATTGGAATGCTTGCAGCGACCTGCACAACCAAGAAGACTGTCTAAACAAAAGTTTACAGAGTTTGCGCTTTTGCTGTTTTTGTTGATTGTTGTCTGTCGGGTAGCCTTCTGGGGAGGGTATCCACTAGAGTATGTGATGCTTCCGGTGTTGATGTGGTCAGCGTTTCGGTTCAAAGCGCGCTCCTCAACTTTGCTGGTTGTTCTGGTGTCAGCGATCGCCGTTTACGGAACCAGTCATGGTTTCGGGTCATTTGCCAGAAAGTCGGTTGGTGAATCTCTTTTGCTACTACAATCCTTTATTTGTGCGATCGCTATCACCACTTACGTTCTAACTGCTGTAATTAACGAAAACAGAAAAGCAGCAACAAAGCTGATAACAGCCAATGATGAATTAGAACAACGAGTACAAGAACGCACCACCGAACTTAGAGAAGCGAAACTTGTTGCAGAAAGTGCCAACAAAGCTAAAAGCGAATTCCTGGCAAACATGAGCCATGAACTGCGTACCCCCCTCAACGGTATCCTCGGCTACGCCCAAATTCTGCAATCCTCCCAAGCTTTCACAGAAAAAGAACATAAAGGTATTGACATTATTTACCAGTGTGGCAACCATTTGCTGACCCTGATTAACGACATTCTCGACCTCTCCAAAATCGAAGCTCAGAAAATGGAACTTTATCCCCAAGACTTTCATTTTCCCTCGTTTTTGCAAGGTGTGGTGGAAATTTGCGGCATCCGGGCTGAACAAAAGCGAATTTCCTTTACCTATCAGCCTGAACAGCTTCCTAGCGGCATTTCTGCTGACGAAAAACGTCTGCGGCAAGTCTTAATTAACCTGTTGGGTAACGCTATCAAATTTACCGATGAAGGTGGGGTGACTTTTAAAGTAGGGGTCATTAGTCAAAAGTCATTAGTAAACGAATTTGGACAAAAGACAAAAATTCGCTTTCAAATCGAAGATACAGGGGTGGGGATGACTTCCCAACAAATAGAGAAAATTTTCTTGCCTTTCGAGCAAGTTGGTACCCAAAAGCAAACTGAAGGCACGGGGTTGGGGTTAGCCATCAGTCAAAAGGTTGTGGCATTAATGGGCAGCACAATCCTGGTGCAAAGTCAACAAGGAGTGGGAAGCATCTTTTGGTTTGAGGTCGAGCTACCATTAGCTGAAGAATGGACGCAAACGCCTAAAATCGCGCAACAAAGCACTGTAATTGGCTTTAAGGGCGAAAAACGAAAAATCCTGATTGTGGATGACCGTTGGGAAAACCGCTCAGTTTTGGAAAATTTACTCAAACCGATTGGCTTTGAGGTGTTCGAGGCAAGTAACGGTCAGGAAGGGTTAGACAAAGCTTTTGAAGTGCAACCAGACCTGATTATCACTGACTTGGCGATGCCTGTGATGGATGGGATGACAATGACTAAACACCTGCGTTTGCAAGCTGATTTTCCAGATGTGGCGATTATTGTTTCCTCAGCAAGTGTGTTTGAATTTCATCGCCAACAAGCGCTGGATGCTGGCGGTGATGATTTCCTACCTAAACCTATAGATGCACAAGAGTTGCTGTTGCAATTACAAAAACACTTGCAGTTGAGTTGGATTTATGACAATGATAATAAATTCACTCCTAACAATCAAAATACTTTGGCTACAGTAGTAGAAATGGTGATTCCTTCCTCATCCGAACTCATGGCATTATATCAAGCTGCTCAATGTTGTAATATTGCAGATGTTCAAGCAGAAACTAATTGCATCAAGCAGTTAGACGCGAAGTACACAGCTTTTTGCAATCAGATATTGGCGTTGGCTGATGAGTTTGAAGTAGAAGCGATCGCTACATTTATCAAAGCACATATATAAAGCACATATAATAATTAGCTAAATTTATGATGAATATTTCACATAACTCTATTTTGGTTGTTGATGACACCCCAAATAATATCCGGGTTTTATTTGATATTCTGCATGGGGCAGGCTTTAAAGTTTCAGTGGTAAAAAGCGGTGAACTGGCATTAGAAAAAGTACCATTCATCCAGCCAGACTTGATTTTATTAGATGTGATGATGCCTGGAATTGATGGGTTTGAAACCTGTCGTCGTCTGAAAATTGCTCAAAGCACCAGAGATATCCCAGTGATTTTTATGACTGCCCTCTCTGATGTCGAAAATAAAGTCAAAGGATTGCAACTTGGAGCCGTAGACTACATCACAAAACCCATTCAAATTGAGGAAGTTCTAGCGCGTGTAAATGTTCACTTGGCACTAAGAAACACGCAACTTAAGTTGCAAGATGAAGTTACTGAACGCTCTCAAGCACAAGCTAAACTTCAGCTAGCGCTAAATGAATTACAACAAAGCCAAACACAGCTTGTCCAAAGTGAGAAAATGTCCAGCTTGGGTCAATTAGTCGCAGGCGTAGCACATGAAATCAACAACCCAGTCAACTTTGTCTATGGTAACCTCCGCTATGCCCACGAATATATCCAAGACTTACTAAAACTAATACAAATCTATCAACAACACTACCCCAATCCTGTCGCTGAGGTAAAGGCTGAAGTGGAGGAGTGTGACCTGGATTTCCTGATTGAGGACTTGCCCAAAGTACTAGAATCGATGCAAGTTGGAGCAGAACGCATTCGAGAAATTGTACTTTCTTTGCGAGTATTCTCCCGTTTAGATGAAGCTGAAATGAAAGAAGTTGATATTCATGAAGGCATCAATAGCACCTTAATGATCCTCGGACATCGACTCAAAACTAAGCTAGATTGCATTACTATTCAGGTCGTCAAAGAATATGGCAACCTCCCCCTAGTGGAGTGTTATGCTGGGCAACTCAATCAGGTATTTATGAATCTTCTCAGTAATGCCATTGATGCCATTGAAGAAGCAATTCAACAGCAGAAAACATTTACTCCCTCCATCACAATTCATACAGAAGTTGTTGATAATCAACAAGTCATGATTCGCATTGCTGATAATGGACTAGGAATACCAGAGGAAGTTAAACAAAGGATATTTGACCCCTTCTATACAACTAAACCGATTGGTGTAGGTACGGGTATGGGATTGGCAATTAGCTATCAGATAGTCACAGACAAGCATCGTGGCTCATTGCACTGTGTTTCGCAGCCAGGACAAGGTTCTGAGTTTATGGTGACAATTCCCCTAAAACAAGGCTAAAAGAAAAACCCAGTTTAACTTTGTAGTTTACTACTAGTTCATCACAGGAACTTTAAAGGGTACGTAGTAAGCACTTTAGTGCTTAAATAAAGGGCTGAAGCCCTTACTACAAGTTACATTCCGCAGGTAAACTGGTATGAGCGATTCCTTACGTACTTTTTCCAGACTCGCACCCTTTATCCAAGAATACATTTATCATCACAATTGGACTGAATTACGACAAGTTCAAATTGCGGCTGGCAAAGTTATTTTTGACACAGATGCTCACTTGCTAGTTGCCGCCGGTACAGCTTCGGGGAAAACAGAAGCGGCGTTTCTGCCAGTTTTAACTTTATTACACGAAAACCCACCTACAACCATAGGCGCACTATACATTGGTCCCATCAAGGCTTTAATTAATGACCAATTTGAACGCCTCAATGAGTTACTAAAAGAAGCGGATATTCCAGTTTGCTCTTGGCATGGTGATGTTTCTCAAAGTCGGAAAAAACAGCTTTTAAAAAATCCGAAAGGTATTCTGCAAATTACGCCGGAATCTTTAGAAAGTTTGTTAATTAACAAAAATAATGATTTGATGCGCTTATTCGGTGATTTGCGGTTTGTAATCATCGATGAAATTCATGCTTTTATGGGTTCAGAACGCGGTTGTCAGATTCTTTGCCAGTTATCTCGTTTGGAGAAATTGACGCAAAAACAACCCCGCCGCATTGGTTTATCGGCAACTCTCGGTGATTACTCAATGGCTGAAGATTGGTTGCGGTCTGGGACTGAGAAGTCGGTGATTACTCCAAAATTTGAGTCAGGAAAGCGGCAAATAAAACTGGCTTTAGAACACTTTTATGTTGGTGATGAGGTTTTAGCAGAAACGAACCGCATTCGCGCAGCGTCTCCGAAAGGAGAAGACGCTAAGGACGCGAAGAGAAGAGAGGAGTATGATGAATATGTTTTTAATCTCAGCAAGTCTCGTAAGTGTTTAATTTTTGCTAATAATAAAACGCAAACCGAATCTATAATTGCTTCTTTGCGACAAATTGCGGCAAATGAAGGATTGCCAGATATTTATCATGTACATCACGGTAGTATATCTGCTTCTTTGCGACAAACGGCTGAAACTGCGATGCGCGAACCTAACCAGCCAACTGTGACTGCGGCAACGTTAACTCTAGAAGTAGGGGTAGATATTGGTCATTTAGAGAGGGTAATTCAGTTAGAATCACCACCTTCTGTAGCTAGTTTTTTACAGCGGTTAGGACGCAGTGGTAGAAGAGGTGCATCTGCTGATATGCGATTTGTTTGTACTGAAGAGGAACCAGTAGCGGAAGCATCTATAGAGGAGCAAATTCCCTGGCAACTTTTGCAGTGTATTGCAATTATCCAACTTTATTTAGAGGAGCGTTGGATTGAACCAATAAAGCCTGTTAAATATCCTTTAAGTTTGCTGTATCATCAGACAATGAGTATTTTAGCAGCAACGGGAGAACTTTCGCCTGCTGCGCTTGCTAAACAGGTTTTAAGTTTACCAAGTTTTGGAGCGATCGCCAAAGAAGATTTTCAGCTTTTATTACGCTATTTAATTGATATCAATCATATTCAGCTAACTGAACAAGGTAAATTAATTCTCGGTTTGTTAGGAGAAAAGGTGGTAGGTAAATTTCAGTTTTATGCTGTTTTTCCAGACAACGAGGAGTATGTTGTTAAGCAAGCAACAACGGCAATTGGTAGTATTGTTATGCCACCACCCATTGGCAATCAATTCGCCTTGGCTGGTAAATCTTGGGAAGTTTTAGAAGTTGACTTTAGAAAAAAGATTGTGTTGGTTAAGCAAGTAGAAGGCAAAGCTAGTATTTTCTGGCGTGGTGGTAGTGGGAATATCCATACAAGAATTTTACAACGAATGCGGCAGGTTTTGCAGGAGGATGTCGAATATAGCTACTTGCAAAAGAATGCGCTG
The DNA here is from genome assembly GCA_964245695.1 of uncultured bacterium. Taxonomy (GTDB): domain Bacteria; phylum Cyanobacteriota; class Cyanobacteriia; order Cyanobacteriales; family Nostocaceae; genus Hassallia. Next base: position 17,063 of record CAXTNZ010000144.1, read on the forward strand.
AAACGTTTACAAACAGTTCGCACCATTTCCCGAACTGCTGGATTAGATAAACAGAATATTCTGCTTTTAGAAAAAGGTAAATGTTGCATCTTTCCTTGGATGGGTACGGTTGCTTACCGCACTTTGGTAAGATTGCTTAACTCCTGCTGTCGCGAATCTTTAGAAATTAAAAGTATTGGGGGTGTCAATCCCTATTTTTTGACAATCAAATTAGGCAAAGATAAATTTCAATACCTTTATAATGAAATTGCATCGTTGTGTGAACAAAGAATTACCGCCGAGGATTTATTAGGTGATGCGGAAGCACCGGAAATCCAAAAGTATGATGCATTTATTCCTCACCCAATTTTGCGAAAAGCCTTTGCTAGCGATTATTTAGATATGGGGGAACTCAAGCAGCAAGTGGCGCTTTGGCAAGTTGAAAATAAACACCGATAAATGGTTATTTTACACCTTAGCGACATTGCTATTTCTTTAACCTGGACTTTAGACTAAAAAGCACAAAATGACTCAGGGAAGCTAAGTTAAGAAAA
>CAXTNZ010000145.1:0-14654 GCA_964245695.1 uncultured bacterium
GGGAAGATGGGGAAGATGCAGAGAGTTTAAATATTATCCGCACATCAGACATTTTGCTGGTGGAAGATGATTTGCCCAACGCCAAAGTTATACAAACTTATCTAGAGAAATTGCGATATCAGGTGAGGTGGGTAAAAAACGCTGCCGAGATGTGGGAAGCTCTAACACAATTGCAGCCTGCGGTAATTTTAATAGATGTGTACTTGCCGGATGAAAATGGTCTGGCAGTAGTGCAGCAACTGCGAGAACATCAGGAGTATAAAACGATTCCGGTAATTGCCCAAACAGCAATGGCAATGAAAGGCGATCGCGAAACTTGTCTCGCCGCTGGCGTTAATGACTATATTTGTAAACCTATTGATTTGCCACTTCTAGCAACTCTGGTCGCAAAATACAGCAAATTAGGGACTAGGAACTAGGGACTCTTGACTGGCAAATACTCCTAATCCCCAATCCCTTTAGCACATGCCTACAATGGAAGTTGTTAGGTGTAATACGCTTTTGGGTGGATCTGGAAATGATGCTGACAGAGAAACATGAGCAAATAAAAAACTTATTTGTAGAAATGGAGCGGGCTTTAATTGCCTACTCTGGTGGTATTGATAGCACTTTGGTGGCGAAGATTGCTTATGATGTTTTGGGCGATCGCGCTTTGGCTGTCACGGCTGTTTCTCCGAGTCTTTTGCCAGAGGAGTTGGAAGACGCGAAAATTCAAGCAGCAACTATTGGGATTTCTCATCAAATCGTCCAGACGCACGAGATGTCTAATCCGAATTACACATCCAATCCTGTCAACCGTTGCTATTTCTGTAAAAGTGAACTGCACGACACTCTCAAACCTTTAGCTTTGAAGTTGGGTTATCCGTATGTTGTGGATGGGGTGAATGCTGATGATTTGCACGATTACCGCCCAGGGATTAAGGCGGCAAAGGAAAGAGGTGCGCGATCGCCTTTAGCTGAAGTCGGTGTTTCTAAAGCTGAAGTTCGCCAACTTTCGCAACAACTGGGTTTACCTTGGTGGGATAAACCAGCTCAACCTTGTCTGAGTTCCCGTTTTCCATATGGTGAAGAAATTACCGTTGCTAAGTTGCAACGAGTGGGAAGGGCAGAAATTTACCTGCGTAAATTAGGTTTGAAGAATTTGCGGGTGCGTTCTGATGGGGATACAGCACGCATTGAATTACCGCCTGAACAAATCAAAGAGTTTGTCCTGACGACGGATCTACCTTCAATAGTTTCCGCATTTCAGGAGTTGGGATTTGTCTACGTAACTTTGGATTTAGAAGGTTATCGTAGCGGGAAGTTAAATCAAGTTTTGAATCGTGAAGCTTTGGAAATTGTTAATAGGTAATAGCTATGAGCTTTTTTTACTAAATTGCATAGGCGCTCGCTTGCTTTTGGAAGCAGTGAGCTTAATTTCTATTTGCTCTAGTGCCCATCGCCAAACATCATACCCACGTGGCGACAGATGCAAGCCATCTGTGGTCAAGTCTGAGCGCATATTACCTTGAGAATCTGTAAACCAATTATGGATATTCAGGTAATTAACTTTTTGTTCTTTGGCTATGAGGGCAAGTTCTTCGTTGATGTGACGAATTCGGCTATTAGAAATTTGGGGTTGGCTAGTAGGCAGAATTGATTGGATAATTATTAAACTCTCTGGGTGACTTTGCTTGAGGGTGCGAATAATCCGACGGTGATTACGCAAAATAACTTCATCACTAGCACCATTTCGTAAGTCGTTGATTCCCGCCATGACATATATCACATCTGGTCGCGTTTCCGAAAAGAAAGATAATCTTTTTAACACACCACTGGAAGTATCTCCAGATATTCCCTGATTCAGCCATAATTTATTATTAGGCAGTTTTTCTCTGGGAAACCACATGCTCAAAGAATCGCCAACTAAAATATTGAGATGATTTGCTCCTTGACCTTGAGCGATCGCTTTGGCTTCTAAAGACAATAAAGTTTTCCAGTCCTCATAAGTTAGTTGATGCTTACTGCTTGACATTTTCAACGATGACAAGCTATCTTCCAACCGCGTATAAATTTGACCTGTTTTTAAAGCCGCTAATCTTTGGTAATAAAGTTGTTTCCCAGATACCAACATGCGGTTAGCTACTTGGGACTTTGGGTCTGTTGATGCTGTTGGCGCTTGCAACCCTTGATTGCTGCTGAATTCCGGTAAGGAGATTTCCACGCTGGGGATGATTTTCTCATTTACGGTTGGCGGCGAACTTTCTGCTGCTTGCAACCCTTGGTTGCTGAATTCTGGTAAGGAGATTTCAACGCTGGGGATGATTTTCTCACCTACGGTTGGCAGCGAACCCTGTTTTAAATCCCACAGCACTCTATGATTTTCTAGTTGGATCATCGATAGCTGTGGAAGAGCCGATGCTGGTATTGCCAATCCTGTTAACAAGGTCGCTGCCAACAGATAAGAATCCCTCATCGTTTTTATTTCTCCTCTAGTCGCTGCTTTTCTTTAAGACAGCATTATCTGACTGTCTTCAGGAAAATTTTACTTGTGTTAAATTATTATTTTCAATTAGATTGTCTGCTTATGTAAAGCTTGCTAACAAGATTACATTTCATCATTTCTTCAAAGAATATTTTTATCATTGTTATACAAGCTTTATCTGTTGCAATTTGGCACTCCACTACGCCACTCATTTGTATGCTGTAACACTTCAAAATCTACAATTTTTGCTTAAGCGTGTCAATATTCGTTTAAATAAATTTTAATTTTGGTTATGGTTTTAGAGAAACACCAAGTTAGAAGTGCCAATATTTAGGCGAAGTCATGAATATGTCGCTCTTCTTCTGTGGCTAAAGCTAATGCTTGAAGGCAGCTATGCTGAAGGTAATAAACCTTATTCCATCAGAGTTTAGCTGTTTTTTTACTATCGAGTTATTTCCGCGCCCGCTATACTAGTAAGTGCGCTCAATGTCAATCGCATTATTAAGGAGATTGTGCAAAAACAGGCACATTCAACATGTTTGACCTGAAAGAGGTTATTTTCTGGGGAATATTAGCGATTCACAAGCTGGATGACCAAAGTTGTCAAGAGCTAGCGGATAATGTTCATTAAATGCAAATAAACGGGGAGATTTGATTTTGCTACGCGGTGTCATTTGTCATTTGTTATTTGTTCTTAACCAATGACTAATGAGTAAACCGATAACGACTTCCCATAACATAATCCTCATTAATTTCCAAAGAAATCCATCGACGTTGCAAAGTCTCAGCAACAAACCCGGTTGTGTTGGAACCGGCAAATGGATCTAAAACAACATCATTTTCATCAGTTAAGAATTTGATAAAAAACTCGGCGAACCCTTGCGGAAAACGTGCAGGATGAAGTTTAATTCCAGCTTCTTTACAGCGACGCAGATAAGCACTATTTGATTCTGTGTTGGCAATTTGAAGTAAGTTTGGCGGAATTGCACCTTGGTTGTCTTTTTGGAATTTATCAGAAATGTCATGCCCACTAGGACGTATTTTTGCTTTATAACCATTTTTAAGTAATTGTTTCATACTTTGGCTATACGGCTTTAACACTTTTCTATTGTCAGCTTTGGGGTGTGGTGTTTTCGACAACCACCAAACTACATTTACTGAGTCTTTAACGCGAATGCGTTTAATTGTCACCCACTGGGCTGGGGTTGGCAATCGCGCCGGATTATAGTGGTAGAATTCTTGAGCGAGGAAAAAGCCGACTTCTTTACATAACCGCACTAAAAGCTCATATTGGTAAATACTCCGCACCGGATTACCTGGAAGATAAGCGCCGCCTAAATCAAGTACAAATGAGCCATTATCTGCTAAAACTCTTTTAAATTCGTGGGCGAAAGGTAGAAACCATTCTATATATTTTTCTGCGCTTTCGTTGCCATATTCTTTTTTGCGGGTGAGGGCGAATGGCGGTGAAGTGAGGATGAGGTTAATACTGTTATTGGAGATATTTTTAATTAGTTGCAGGCTATCACCCAAATATATTTTGCCGTGATTTTGGGTATAGTATGCTTCAAATATTGTTGCTCTTGCGTTTTTTTTATTTATAAGTTTTTGTTTCAAGAGTCTTAACTATTAGACAATTATCTCAGCTTTATACTTATAACTTGTTTTGAACAAATAAATTCTATTTTTTTACTTATATGCTTATTAATTTTTATTTAATTGCTTGACTAGCAAACTTTTGAAGGATGCGCTGGCTGGGGTGAGCAGAGAGGCTAACAAGTTTATTAACAAGAGCTACAGGAAACAGTGCTGAATCATACATATCACAGTGCAGTGCCTCTACATTCGCTAATATGACTTGTAAATTTGGTAAATCGTTTTCAGTAGGGGTCTTTTTGAGTTCCTTGACTGGTACTGAAACAACGTGCATCTGTCCATTGCGAGTTTTGAAAATGACTTTATGCCCGTAATTGCTGGTGGAGGCATATGGGCGGGTGGGGTCTCCTGGTCCAGGTAAAATATACCGATAAATATATTCGTCTGTTAGGATAACAGCTTCTCCCGGTTTCAAGGTTTTTTGGATATCGTGGGCGTGATCCACAAACGCACCGCTCTTTTCCAACCCCGCAAGGAGAATATTCTGTTTACTTAGAAGCCAGTTTATAAGGTCACGCATTGGTTTATGCAAACCAGCAGTCTGACCAAAAAACCCCAATGAACCGTCTTTGATAAAAAGAATTTTTTTCAGTATATCTGCTTGGGTGTTGAACAATTGGCGAATTAAATGAATAATAATAAAGTGTTCGATAACATTCACTAAATAACCCAGTATTCCAGCCGCTCCGGTTTCTTCATCAATAACTTCATGTAGACGAAAAATATCAGTAAGATGAATTCTTCCTCCTGTTTCTGGACAAGGGAAGGTATAATTCCTGTCCATATTTTGCTCTAACAGCGTGACTGGATTTCCGTCTGGACTGAGGGGATTAGTAGCTAAAAGCCAACGCTTATCTTCCTCGGTTCTTTGCCCCCCTTTGTAACGACGAAAAACCAACCAAGCCAAAGTATCAATCAGGCTTTTATCCTCATCTAATCTGTTTTTAGTAAAAAACTCAAAAATGGTTTTAAGAACACTACCTTTGAGTGTATTCTCATTTTGGAGTCGGATATTCCTGGTCGGTAAAGCTAATTTAAGTCGGCTAATATTTTTGAGCTTTACCATATCTTCTGGTGCGATAAAAGCACTCTTATCAATCTGGGCTAAATCCTCCTGTTTAAAAAATAATGCGCCAAATTGTAAGAAGTGAACACTTCTAGAGGGAAAATCTTTTTCCAGAATAGCCTCGGTATAACCCCCATCAACAGCAATAATAGCCTCGACAGGGTTATTATCAGGTGGGGTAAAATTTACGATCAAGTTTGTTAAGGGAATATTTTCTGCACGAGGCGGTTGATAAATACGCTTCATCAATGCCTGCACTTCTGGGTCATTAATAATGTGATGATGCGAAGCTTTGCTTGCTGCCTCGAAAGGACGGCGATTATTTCTGCTGTTGTAGCCCATACGCTTTTTCAGAAAATCAGGTTATTAAAAGTTCTTCGGGGGGAAAACGGTCAATTTGAACAGGAATCACGAACGGATTGCTGTAAGTTTTCATGCGAACAAAGCCTTTGTCCGTATCCTGACTAAAGCGAATCAAACCTTCAGTAAAATCACTAAAATCGTAATATTTCCGTAGTTCTTTAATCTCGTCTTCGTTGTTGAGGTGCGAGATAAACCAATTTTGCGTTGCTTTCAAAATGTTGCTACTGATTGAGCTAACTTCTTGCGTTGCATAAATTAAACCAAGGTTCAGTTTAGCCCCTTCCTTAGCTAAACGGTTGTAAATCTGAGATAAATCTTTATCCTCTTTTTTGGGAAAGAGGTTATGTGCCTCTTCAAAGTAGAACTGGATAAAATTATTTGGACAGGTGTTAATAAATCGGTTAATTGAATCTTGGAATATTTTATGTGTAATTCTCTCAGTAAATAGCTTTTGAATTTTTACGTCGCCCAGAGACAGATCGACAATGACAACCTTTCCTGCTCTTAAATGTGCCAGAATATCCTCATCAAAAGGTTTTTGAACAGTAGCAGTGTGTTGGTCGCGAACGGGACTAAGAACCTTATATCCATTGTGAGAATAGACCTGCTTACCAGTCTTGGTTTGACCAGTCAACATTGCTAGCAGAGCTTTCAGATCATCATCCGCCCACTCCTTAAGTTCTTCATCTTCATTTTCACCAGAGTTTGTTTCCTCTTGCGAATTCTTTTTCTGACTAGTGCCTAGTGTAGGCGTATACACCTTCCAAAAGTTATCCCACCAAACAGACGCCTGCTCTAATGAAAGTTCTAATGTTCCAGTTCGTTTGTTATTAGCCTGTGGTTCTATTTCATATTCAGCGATCTGATTTACAGCCGTTCGGATTTCCTTATTTGCACTAAAGCGCACTCTGATGTTTTGTGGAGGCTGAAAACCAGCACGGTAGAGACAACACAGATAAACCGCAATTTGACGGTCATAGCGTTTAGCAGCAGAACTAAATCTATCTGCTTCATAGTTCTCTGGGGGATTAAGCCTAACAGCCTTAAAGTTGTTGACAAACCGAGCATTATCCTCTGCAATCAGTGGATGAGTTTGAATAAGTTCAAATCCTGTTTGAATTTCATAATAGAAATTTACTTTTAATTGTCGAAACCCCGGTTTGAGTATAGTAGAGTATCGAATGGTTTGCTCTTGATACAGATCAAATATCGCTGTTCCCTGATCCTGCAAGTTTGGGTTAGCGTACTCGCCGTTGATGTCAAAAATGATTTGACCAATTGGATACTTCGGATTATTGCCTTCCGTAAAGGGCTTTAAAACTTCATCGGAGTTTTCCTGAGATTGATCCAATTGAAACTGCGCGTTGTTACTCATCTCAACGCAAGCTTGAATAATCTTTTTAACTGTATTGGACTTTCCCGTTCGGGTCATACCGAATAAGGCGGTTCGCTTTCCTGCAAAATCAGGAGCCTGTACATATACAGGAACATCCGTTTCAGCCTGTTGAAAACGTCGGCTCGAACTGTAGCGAACTTTCCCGATTTTAATATCCCCCATTCCTCCTGGAGTGCCATTTTCCCTATAATTGACAATAGCTTTTAAGACATCCGGGGATGGCTTGATTACCGAGTAATTATGTGCGCTATAGAAATTTTCTAAATCAGCACCAAAGCAGCTTCTCTTTGTTTCATCAATATAAAAGGAACCAAGCACAGAACATTCCAGACCGCTAAAAGAGAATTCATAGCGGGTGAATGTATCTAACTGAGACCGTTGATTACTACCTGTACGGATATTGTCTTTGTAATATTCGACCATGCTACTGATGACATCCTGATCCGTAGGCAGCTTTGTCGGCTGGATAACGCGGAGTAAAATTGCTTCAGCATTTGCAGGGTCATCAAGCTCGTTGTCATAGTAAGCTAACAAGAAGCATCCCTGCGGGATACCTTTAGCTCTTTGCTTCCAAGCATCAGCCATAAGGATTTCTGCCTTGTTATAGCTTAAACGGAACGGACGACCGACAAAAAGACCTGTGTCCCATTCTCCATCTTTTGTGCGCTTAAAGAGGTTAATTTGTGTAAGCTGTCTACTGATACTCATACTCATAATGATTTCAGAGTAACTCAGGCTTGGTAATACTAAACTGGATAATATTCTATTTTCTGTCTCTTGTCTTGTAGTGTGAGCAACCCTCCCGCACTAAAAAAAATCCCCCACCATATGGCGGGGGATTGTGATTATTTACCTACAACACTAAAGGAAAGCCAAATTAACCAAACTTACCAGCCGTCGAGGCAATCAAGAACGCCGCGTAGGTGAGGACATAGCCAACAGTGAAGTGAGCTAGACCAACCACACGACCTTGAACGATTGACATAGCAACGGGCTTGTCTTTCCAGCGAACCAGGTTCGCCAGAGGAGTCCGCTCGTGTGCCCAGACGAGAGTTTCAATCAACTCTTGCCAGTAACCTCTCCAAGAGATGAGGAACATGAAGCCGGTAGCCCAAACTAAATGTCCGAAGAGGAACATCCAAGCCCAGACAGACAGGTTATTCATGCCGTAGGGGTTGTATCCGTTAATCAACTGAGCAGAGTTTGCCCAGAGGTAATCACGGAACCAGCCCATGAGGTATGTAGAAGACTCATTGAACTGAGCAACGTTACCTTGCCAAATACCTAGATGCTTCCAGTGCCAGTAGAACGTCACCCAACCAACTGTGTTCAGTGACCAGAACAGAGCGAGGTAGAATGAGTCCCAACCGGAGATGTCGCAAGTACCGCCACGACCTGGACCATCGCAAGGGAAGGCGTAGCCGAAGTCCTTTTTATCGGGCATCAGCTTAGAACCACGGGCATCCAAAGCACCCTTGACTAAAATTAGTACAGTGGTGTGGATAGCCAGCGCAAAGGCGTGGTGTACTAAGAAGTCACCAGGACCAATAGTTAAGAACAGAGAGTTGGTGCTATTGTTGATGGCATCCAACCAGCCTGGTAAATAGGGAGCGCCAGCTAAGGAAGCAGCGCTGTCTGGGTTGGACAACAGGGTGTTTAAGCCGTACAGCACTTTACCGTGAGAAGCTTGGATGAACTGGGCAAACACCGGTTCAATCAAGATTTGCTTCTCAGGAGTTCCAAAAGCAACTACCACGTCGTTGTGGACGTACAAGCTGAGTGTGTGGAAACCTAAGAAGAGAGACACCCAGCTAAGGTGGGAGATAATCGCTTCTTTGTGCTTCAGCACACGGTCAAGTACGTTGCCTTTGTTTTGTTCTGGGTCGTAGTCACGTACCCAGAAGATGGCGGCGTGGGCAAAAGCACCTGTCATCAAGAATACAGCAATGTATTGGTGGTGCGTGTACAGCGCTGCCTGTGTTGTGTAGTCCTTAGCCATGAAGGCGTAAGGAGGCATCGCGTACATGTGCTGCGCTACCAAGGAAAGAGCAGTACCCAGTGCTGCCAGGTGTATAGACAACTGGAAGTGCAGCGAGTTGTTATAGGTGTCGTACAGTCCTTGGTGAGGCAGGTTGAACTGTCCTTCTGTTTCAACGCCAAAGAAGTTCTTGGCGTTCAGCATTTCTTTGATGCTGTGACCAATACCAAAGTTAGTCCGGTACTGGTGACCGGCGATGATGAAGATAACCGCGATCGCTAGGTGGTGGTGAGCCATATCGGTCAACCACAGCGATTCTGTCTGAGGATGGAAACCACCCAAGAAAGTCAGAATCGCAGTCCCTGCACCTTGAGATGTACCAAACAAATGGTTGGTAGTGTCGGGGTTAGCAGCATAAGCACCCCAGTTACCTGTAAAGAAGGGTGTCAAACCTTCTGGGTGAGGCAGGGTGGATAAAAAGTTATCCCAACCCACATGCTGTCCGCGAGATTCGGGGATAGCAACGTGAACCAAGTGACCAGTCCAAGCCAAAGAACTAACACCAAACAAACCAGCTAAGTGGTGGTTTAGGCGAGGTTCAGCACTCTTAAACCAAGAGAGGCTGGGACGGAACTTGGGCTGCAAGTGCAACCAACCTGCGAACAAAAACACCCCTGCGAGTATGAGGAGAAACACTGAACCCATATATAGGTCATTGTTCGTCCGCATCCCGATGGTGTACCACCAGTGGTAAACACCAGAGTAAGCAATGTTAACTGGATTGCTAGCTCCACCTTGGGTGAAAGCTTCTATTGCTGGTTTACCGAAGTGGGGGTCCCAAATCGCATGGGCGATCGGGCGGATATGAATCGGATCTTTAATCCACTGTTGAAAGTTACCTTGCCAGGCTACATGGAACAGGAGGCTGGATGTCCACAGGAAAATGATTGCCACATGACCGAAGTGGGTAGCGAAAATCTTTTGGTAAAGATTTTCTTCTGTCATGCCATCGTGGCTTTCAAAATCATTTCCCATCGCCATCGCATACCAGATCCGACGTGTAGTCGGGTCCTGTGCGAGATCCTGGCTAAATTTTGGAAATTTTGTTGCCATAGGTGTGATAAGTCCTCTGACCTTTAGCCATCTGGTATTAGCTTTCGCGCCTTAGAGCGGAGTTATGAGTTATGAGTTATGAGTCAGGAGTGAAGAGTGAAGAAATTTGTTTATCTTCCTTCTTCTATCTTCTATCTTTCTCTTAACTCTTAACCCAGTCACTCATAACTCTTAACCCTTAAAGCTGATTGCTAGCCTAATGAAATAATGTGTGCGTGGAAGAAAGCCCAGGTGGTGACAATTCCTCCTAAGAGGTAGTGAGCCACACCTACAGCCCGACCTTGAATGATGCTTAGAGCGCGAGGCTGAATTGATGGTGCTACTTTCAGTTTATTATGCGCCCAAACGATGGACTCAATCAGTTCTTGCCAGTAGCCGCGACCGCTGAACAGGAACATCAAGCTGAATGCCCAAACAAAGTGACCGCCTAAGAAGAGTAGACCATAAGCTGACAGCGCACTGCCATAGGAGTTGATCACTTGTACAGCTTGCGCCCACAAGAAATCACGCAACCAGCCATTTATCGTAATGGCACTTTGGGCAAAGTTACCACCAGTGAGGTGAGACACAACACCATCTGAGTCTACAGTTCCCCAGACATCCGATTGCATCTTCCAACTAAAGTGGAAAATCGCGATCGAAATAGTGTTGTACATCCAGAACAAACCGAGGAACACATGATCCCAACCGGATACCTGACAGGTACCACCACGACCAGGACCATCGCAAGGAAAGCGGAAGCCCAGGTTTGCTTTGTCTGGAATCAGACGAGAACCACGAGCAAACAAAAATCCTTTTAACAGAATCAGGACTGTGACATGAATTTGGAATGCGTGAATATGGTGGATCATGAAGTCCGCCGTACCCAGCGCAATCGGCATCATCGCCACTTTACCACCTACAGCCAAAATTCCGCCGCCGAAGGCATAGCTAACAGGTTCTAGAGCATTCGGCGCAGTGCCACCAGGAGCCAACGTGTGTATGTTTTGTACCCACTGGGCAAACACTGGCTGCAACTGAATTGCTGTATCCGAGAACATGTCTTGGGGACGACCCAAGGCACGCATCGTGTCATTGTGGATGTATAAACCAAAGCTATGGAAGCCAAGGAACATACAAACCCAGTTGAGGTGAGAGATGATCGCATCTCGGTGACGAATCACGCGATCCAAAACGTTGTTTCGGTTAACCACAGGATCGTAATCCCGCACCATGAATATGGTAGCGTGAGCTGCACCGCCAATGATACAGAAGGCTCCAATCCACATATGGTGGGTGAAGATGCACAACTGCGTAGCGTAGTCGGTTGCCAAGTACGGATACGGAGGCATCGCGTACATGTGGTGCGCCACGATGATGGTCAACGAACCAAGCATTGCCAAGTTGGTTCCCAACTGAGCGTGCCAGGAGGTGGTCATGTTTTCATAGAGACCCCGGTGACCATCACCTGTGAAGGGACCTTTGTGGTTTTCCAGGATCTCTCTTAGGCTGTGACCGATACCCCAGTTGGTACGGTACTGGTGACCAGCGATGATGAAGATAACAGCGATCGCTAAGTGGTGATGGGCAATATCCGTCATCCACAAGCCGCCTGTCACTGGGTTCAAACCGCCTTTGAAGGTGAGGAAGTCAGCATACTGACCCCAGTTCAACGTCCAGAACGGCATTAATCCATTGGCAAAGCTGGGGAACAGCTCGATCAATAAGTCTTTGTTCAGGATGAACTCGTGGGGCAATGGTACGTCTTTAATCGAGACGCCTGCATCCAAAAGCTTATTAATCGGAGATGATACGTGGATCACGTGACCTGCCCACCCCAAGGAACCGCAACCCAGCAATACTGCTAAGTGGTGATTCAGCATCGACTCGACATTCTGGAACCATTCCAGTTTGGGAGCGCGTTTATGATAGTGGAACCAGCCCGCAAACAGCATCAAAGCTGCCATTACCAAGCCGCCGATCGCCGTGACGTAAAGCTGGAATGAGTTTGTGATACCCCAGCCACGCCAAACTTGAAACAAGCCGGAGGTGATTTGAATTCCGTGGAAGCCACCGCCGACATCACCATTCAAAATATCTTGTCCCACAATTGGCCAAACAACCTGAGCACTAGGCTTGATGTTCAGGGGGTCGCTTAGCCAGGCTTCGTAGTTAGAAAACTTCGCGCCGTGGAATATCATCCCGCTCAGCCAGATGAACACTACGGCTAAGTGCCCGAAGTGTGCTGCAAATATTTTGCGGGATATGTCTTCTAAATCACTGGTATGTGTATCAAAGTCGTGGGCGAGAGCGTGCAGGTTCCAAATCCAGGTGGTGGTTTTTGGACCTTTGGCTAGAGTTTTCTCGAAATGACCTGGATTTGCCCACTTTTCAAATGAGGTGGGAACTGGGTCTTTATCTACTATTACTCTTGCCTTTTTCTCCTCTCGCTCTGGAGGACTTATCGTCATTCAGACCCTCCTCTCTTAACAAGGATTTGAGGAACCATTTAAACCACCTGTTGTCTTCTTGGCTAAGTTGTACTTAGTCCGATGCTCCTGAAATATTTTAGAGCTTCGGTGAAGACCCCACGTGGAATTGCTTTACTGTTGAATTATAGAGTCTTATCTCCCACATTGTTGGAGACAAGTTAACAATAATTTAAAATCGCTGAAGTAATTGTCTAATCTGCTTTTACACGCAAAACAACTTGTCCAAAAGTCAATAGTTTATTCATATATTTTACAAAGCATAACATTTCGTAAAATTTAGCCATGAACCCGAGATAGTAGGCATTTTCACCTTGTTGGGCTTTTACTTTATATATATGTGATTTACATTACGGCTAGTACCAAGTTGTGTTTAAATTGCTATTGATAAATATTTGTAAACAATATTATTAAATAAGATAGTAACTGCTATATGGAAAGGCAAAATCGAATGTTTTTCCTAAAAAACATGGTATTTGAAGAAAATTTCACCTTTTGGGCTATAGTTCCCAATGCATAGTTTGAGCCAAAATGATTTGTCAGTTATTGAAGACTAGAACTAGGTGGAAGGCATGAACTCGTGGCGGACAACAGCGTTAGTGAAACTCCAACCTAGGAGACTCGCTATCCTCAGGTGGCTAATGGACTTCTTGCAGAAGTCGCTTAAGAGGGAAGGGAGAAAGTTTAAAAGAATTAGATTTTCCTTTCTCCACAAGGCAGCAATTAATACTTTTGCCAGAGGTCTGATGACATTAGTACTGGTATTAAGTACGACTAGTTGTGGCGATAAAGCCGTAAGCCAGGAGGTATCTGTTGGCTACAAAGAAAAACCTCAACAGATTTCCAAGCAATTCTCAGAAGTTTCTCCACCAGAAGTAATTCAAGAACTGCGCTCCTCCTTGGAAGGTTATCAACCGCAAGTAACAATAATTACTCCCCAAGCGGATGAAGTCCTTGAAGACGATAAGGTGACAGTCCGTTTGCAAGTTAATGATCTACCAATATTTAAAGACCCAAAACTGGATCTTGGACCTCATTTACACGTAATTCTCGATAATGAACCTTACATAGCCGTTTACGATGTGAATCAACCCCTGGTTTTGCCAGGCTTGTCCCCAGGTACTCATACTCTGCGCGTCTTTGCTTCCCGTCCTTGGCATGAAAGTTTTAAAAATGAAGGTGCTTACGCCCAAAAAACATTTCACATTTTCACTAAAACCGAGGAGAACAACCCCGATCCAGCCCTACCCCTGCTAACATACAGCCGTCCTAAAGGCAGCTACGGGGCAGAACCAATTTTACTGGACTTTTACCTGACTAACGCTCCCCTGCACCTTGTCGCTAAAGACAATCCCGACAATCAAATTGCTGATTGGCGCATCCGTTGCACAATTAATGGTGAAAGCTTCGTTTTCGATCGCTGGCAAGCTGTTTATCTCAAAGGCTTTAAACTTGGTAAAAACTGGGTAAAACTCGAATTTCTGGATAACCAGGGAAATCCTGTTAAAAATGCCTTCAACAGCACAATCAGACTTATTACCTACGAACCAAAGGGTAAAGACACTCTTTCTAAAATTGTTAGAGGCGAACTTTCAGCAGATCAGGTTCGCTCAATTGTAGATTCCAACTACACTAACAAGACCCCTACTGCTGAACCTACACCTACACCAAAAGTTGAAAAAACACCTGAAGCCAAGGTAGAGGAAGAAGAACAGCCCGTTAGGGAAACTAAATCGCAAGAAGCACCGAGTACCGACTCAAGCGAGCCAAAACAGCCCGAAAAACCAAAATCTGGTGGATTTTTCAATCGTCGTGAGTTTCCTACTGCGACACCATCTCCCAGTTTGACACCTACGGTGCCAGAGATTATCGAATCTCCTGCACCAGAAATACAGCCAGAGGTAACGCCAACACCGCAATCAACGACTTTACCCGAATCACAGCCAGAGGTAACGCCAACACCGCAATCAACAACTTTACCTGAAAAAGTTTCGCCTCAGCCAACAAAATCGAGATTTGGCGGATTTTTCAACCGTCGTAAGTTTACAAATGCTTCACCATCTCCGAGTTTGACACATGCTCTGCCAGAGATTATCGAATCTCCAGAACAAGAACTACAGCCACAGGTAACACAAACACACCAATCAACA
>CAXTNZ010000145.1:14664-17414 GCA_964245695.1 uncultured bacterium
ACCATCTCAATATTTTCAACCTGATGTTACTCAAACACTCGAATCTCCTACTTTAGAATAACACCCAGAGGTAACGCCAACACCGCAATCCACGACTTTACCGGAAAAAATCGCCCCCGATCCAGAAAAACCGGAATTAAAACGATATTTCAACCCGCGTCAATTTCCAAATGCTTCACCATCTTTGAATTTGCCGCTAAATCAGCCGGAGTTGGAAGCACCTGCATTAGATAAGGGTTAGGGAAACTATAATCTTTGCTTGTAGTTAGCGCTGTCTTCGAGTACAGCGCTAACTACAACAAACTTAACTCTAAGGCTTGGGATAAAGCCTCGACAAAGGCGATCGCTGCTACAGGATTTCCCACACTATCCAAGGCAGGACTGTAACAAGCGATCGCTCCCTGTCCTGGTACTATTGCTAAAAGCGCACCGCTAATGCCTGATTTCATCGGTAAACCTATCTCAATCGTAAATTTGGCAGAAGCTTCGTACAGTCCACAAGTTAACATCAAAGCATTGACACAGCGACGATGTTTTGGTATAAAAATTGACTCAAAAGCTAAAAGTTTTCCCAAACAGGCTAAGTCTTCAACTTGCCCAGATAAACAGCAAATTTGCTCGTAAGTGTCAAGGGCTATTTTAAGATTATCTATATACCCAGCTTCGGCAAGATATTGGGCGATCGCTCGATTGCTTTGGGAGCCTGCGTTCCGCACGGAAGCTAGCATCGCCTCATCCAACTTTAGGTTACAACCCGCTAATTGGTTCAGCCATTGACACAACTTTTGTGTGCGCTCAACAGCGTCTTTTCCAGGTAATTTATCAGCAAGAGTAATTGCGCCACTGTTAATCATCGGGTTGCGAGGGCGTCCGCCATCAGCAACCAGTTGCTTGAGAGAATTGAAGGAAGCATCCGATGGCTCAACTCCAACCCATTGAAAAACAGTCTCAAATCCTAGATGTTCTAGGAGATACAGCAGCGAAAACGGCTTAATCGCACTCATCAGCGGAAAGACACAAGCGGTATCGCCTGTGCTATAATTTTGTCCGGATTTACAGCAGATGTGAACCGCAAAGCAACGGGGATCGACAACAGCTAATCTAGGGATGCGATTAGCAACTCGTCCTTGATATGCTTGGGTTTTGGCTTTTTCCACCCAGACGGATAACTCAGTGGTACTTAATGTTTCAAGTCTTTTCAAAAGTTATACTGCCTAAAAGACTATTTATCGCGCTTGGTAAGTAGAAAAGATTAAGCGATCGCCTACTTAATTAACATCATAAAGAGTAAACAGACTCAATGAACGCCCGTGTAAGAGCGCCAGAATTTCCCCAAAATTATCCTTGGCTGAATACTGACAAACCCTTATCTATTAAACAGCTTAAAGGCAGAGTCGTAATTTTAGACTTTTGGACATACTGTTGTATCAACTGTCTGCACATCTTACCAGACTTGAAATATCTCGAACAGAAATATCAAGACAGCCTCACCGTTATCGGTGTACACTCCGCCAAGTTTGATAACGAAAAGGAAACGGAAAACATTCGCCAAGCTATCCTGCGCTACGACATTGAACATCCAGTCATAGTTGACAGTGGTTTCCGAGTTTGGCAAGAATATGCAGTGCGTGCTTGGCCTACCTTAATGGTAATCGATCCAGAAAGTTACGTGATTGGGTCTGTATCTGGTGAAGGAAAGCGTGAAGTTTTAGACGAGTTGATTGCAAAAGTGATTGAGGAACACCGAGAGAAAAAAACGATTAATTTTCAACAATTGAGCCTGACTTTAGAAAAACAGCGCCAACCCTTAATCACACCCCTGGCTTTTCCTGGTAAAGTCTTAGCAACAAACGCAGGTTTGTTCATCGCTGATTCTGGACATCACCGGATTGTCATGAGTAGCTTAGAAGGGGAAATCCTGCATTTGATTGGTACTGGACAATCTGGATTAACTGATGGTTCATTTAATCAAGCGCAGTTTTTTGCACCTCAAGGAATGGCGTTTGATGCAGAAAGTCAGCTTCTCTACGTTGCAGATACTGAAAATCATATTTTGCGGCGCGTTGATTTAAAAAGCCAGGTAGTAGAAACGATCGCCGGAACTGGTAAACAAAGCCGTAATATTCGTCCTCACGGTGGTGCTGGAAGAGAAACAGCGCTCAATTCCCCTTGGGATTTGGTGAAAGTGGGAAATACACTATATATTGCGATCGCTGGTTCCCATCAAATTTGGGAAATCAACTTGGAAACCAACATCGTTAAAACTTATGCAGGCAGGGGCGCAGAAGCTTGTGTGGATGGTACACTCAGCGAATCGGCATTTGCTCAACCTAGCGGTATAACTACAGATGGACAAGAATTGTACATTGCTGACAGTGAAGTTAGCACAATTCGCGGCGTGGGATTAGTAGAACCGCAAACAGTGCGAACAATTTGCGGTAGTGGCGATTTATTTGCCTTTGGCGACGTTGATGGACAAGGTTATGATGTCAGGTTACAGCACTGTTTGGGAATAGAATACGCTCAAAATTATCTTTGGGTAGCAGATACTTATAACCACAAAATTAAATTAGTTAGTCCCAGCACAGGTAATTGTCAAACTGTATTGGGAAGTACTGCTGGTTTGCAAGATGGAGAAGGTAAAAATACTCGCTTTTCGGAACCTTCTGGTTTAAGTGTTATAGGTTCTCGCTTATACAGCGTATTTGAGGTCTATGAGGTACAGTAACAACAATTAGTAAACCAATTTT
>CAXTNZ010000146.1:0-17408 GCA_964245695.1 uncultured bacterium
CGTGCATTAATTAAATAGAATATGATGCATTTCCTATATATATCAAAACCTTATTTACATGTACATGTTTCCTCATTTCTAAAGATGTAGAGCCAACTACTAAAAGCATCGAAGGAATACCAAAGGAAATTACAGGCGATATATCTACAACTTTGTAGTAATAATTGATTGCTCCTAAAGTATATAAAAAAGCCCCCAGACAAATTAAAGTCATTTCTTGAGGAATTTTATGTTTAGATACAATGTAAGCTGCTAGGCAACCGAGAAAAAACTCTAGATTATGTTCGTTAAAAATAAAATTAAGCATCAAGCTGTCTTTCGGCAAATCAAATATGCCAATAAAATGTGTAAATGTCAATAACAGCCAGATAAAAACTATAGGAAAACATAGCTTGGGTTTTAAGCCAATTAATAAACCAAATATGATATAAAAGAAAACCTCATAGCTCAATGTCCAGCTAACACCTAGAAAGCTGCTAGCGACAATTTCTTGTCTTTGAGGAAATAAGATAAAAGCTTTGAATATTTCTATAATATTTCTCTGGCTGATGTCAGGATCGTAAGCAAAGAATAAAGAAGCGGATAATTTTAGCGTTAAAACTACCCAATAAATTGGGTAAATTCGGGTAACTCGTTTAATAAAAAATGACTTCAGCTTGCTTGTATTACCAATATCGGATTGGTGAATATACAAAATAATAAATCCGCTTAATACAAAGAAGAAATCTACACCTGAACCACCAAAGTTAAATATTTGACCGAAAAAGTCTTTTTGGAAATTTTGATTAAATATCAGATCGCAGTGAGCAAATATTACCATGACTGCGGCGATTCCTCGGAAAACTTGGAGGAGATTTAATTTTTGATGTTTTGCAGGTTTTTGCATAAAAATCTCCTTTGATTACTTAGATCCGCCAATTGAATACATAAATATTTTGCTTTTACTTAGTAAAAATTTATAAATTATAATCGGTCCAAAAATTCCTATAAAACTTACCAGGATAAAATAGAAAATAGGATTTGGTAAACTCAAAACTTTAATTACAAAAGTTATTGTTCCACGGGTAAAATATCCATGAAATAGATAAATAATCATACTGGCTGTTCCCAAGTAGATAAAATAGGTTGCGACTGCATGGCGTAGGTGTTGAAGCAGCTTAGGTAAAAGTATTTTATCTGGTAAATTTATTATCGCATACATACATAAAAAAGCTATTGGTCCATTAACAATTCTAGAGTTTTCAATATTATTAACTGCTATAAAATACTTGGTTAAAATCATTGTACTTATACCACAACCAAGCATTAAAGATATCAAAGCGAATGGCAGTTTTTCTAAAAATAAACGAATTTTATATAAGTAAGAGGCTATAAATACACCAAAGGCGTAGAATATATTCCAATAACCAAAACCTATGATAAATAAAAGAATTGATAAACCAAAATATACTAAATTTGATTTGAAAACTTTAAAACAAGCAAAAGATAAAAAAGTGGCAAAAATTAAAGCGTGGAGAAACCAAAAAATTTCATACGGATATACTGTGGCTTTGACAATATCAATAAAATTAAATGGCTTACCTTTGGACAAAGATTGAAAAACAAAATAAATTGGTGCCCAGCAGATTAAGGGAATTATTAGTTTTTCAAACTTAGAACTTAAAAATTTTTTGAAAGTGGTATTTTTATTACTAAAAGCAGCAAAAGCTACACCAGAAGCAATAAAGAATATCGGCATGTGAAAAGTGTTAATCAAATCACATAACCATCCGAGAGCAGAGAGGTCTGAATTGTATATTTGGCGCATACCGTAGTCGCGGCTATAGCCAATGACATGACCTATGACGACGAGAGCGATCGCAACTCCTCGGATAAAATATAGGTTATTAGATAAAATAGCTTTAAAGTTAGCCTCAAGTTTCATCTTGAAAACCTCTAAAGTAAAAGCAAATATTGAAAGAGACAAATCATTAACTTTTCAAGACGCTTGTATTCGTTTTCAGGTGAGGATTCATGGATACGTTTGCTTGCTATTGATTGAAGTGCCAAACTTTTGGTAAGTTAAAGAATTCACAAAGTTATGGTTCAGATTAGAGAGTGCGATCGCCTGAAATTTCCTTATCAGCGAAGCCGCGCCATAGAACCAACGGACATAGGATTTGAAGGCGGCACGTTCCAATCCCAACCAGCCACTGCCGATACAGTGTACCAGTACAAAAAAAGCATCGTATGACTCCAAATATTCTCAGTAATCATCCCTACAGGTATAGCTATAAAAATAGCTAGTAGAACGAAACACAAGTCACGCTGCTTACTTCCACGGGGTGCATTCCGGATTAACCAGACAAGACGCATAGCTTGAGTCAGGAGAAAGGTAATAAAAGCAACTATACCCACAATTCCTCCTTCTACCAAAGCACGAATGTAATCATTATGGGGAAGAAACCCGTTGCCAGCTGCTTGGATACTTGACCCCAAACCGTAACCGAAGATTGGATACTGCCGCCACGCTTTGACTAATAAATACCATTGCGAAAGCCGCCAGTTAAAACTATTGTTGTCTCCCTGTGACAGCAGAATTGCCCGCGATATATCTATATCAGGATTGAGTAGCGGTGTGTTAGCGATCGAGCTGAGGCGTTGTTGTCCAAACTCTGTACTGGCAAACAAACTTATGACTACCACCAAGAAAATCACCCCACCAATTAGTTTGGGTATGCTCAATCTAGGGGCAATCAAAACTAGGACAAATACGGCAAGCATCATCAAGCTAAACAGAGCCTTGGTACTCACATACAAAAAGGCGAGTAAGCCTAGCAAAAGAAGCCAGGGCAAGCGTTGCTTTGCCTGACCTAGCTTCCACCAGGTTAGACCGATGAACAGAAACAGAAACGTTGCTAAACCATTGGGGTGACCAATAGTGCCTCTAATTCGAGTTCCTTCTGATGTAACAAGTGCGCCGGCGCTGTCTCCTAAACCAGGGGAGAGTTCGGCAGGTAATAAAGAAGGCAGGAACATCTGCATCAAAGCTACCGTGATTGGCATGACCAGACTCAAGAAAAGCGTAGAGATGACC
The DNA here is from genome assembly GCA_964245695.1 of uncultured bacterium. Classification (GTDB taxonomy): domain Bacteria; phylum Cyanobacteriota; class Cyanobacteriia; order Cyanobacteriales; family Nostocaceae; genus Hassallia. Next base: position 3,077 of record CAXTNZ010000146.1, read on the forward strand.
TGTTCAGGGGCAAGTCGATCTTTGAGCTGCATCACTAGTAGGTAGACCATTAGCCAAGTAAATAGACGTACCCACTCGCGCAGGCTATCTGACAAAAACGAAGCATTTAGCCCTAGTCCTCCCAAAGGCAGGAGTATCACCCATAAGCCTTGTAGCAATACCCAGCCAGCAAAAAACCACCAAAAACGATCAGTTTGTACACTCCGCCTAGTCAGCAACATTACCGTAACATAAAGCAAAGTCAGGGCATCAATCCCGATGGCGAACGCAGACGGTAGCTGTAGAGCAATGAAACTATCAATGGAACTACGCAGGATTAATAGACCAAGTACAGCTTGCTCAAACTTAGCAAAGAAGTAGATAATTACGGCGACAGCGAACAACGCTAAACCCAGGTAAACAGGTTGAGCGCCTGCGGCGAAGCCGGCAACTAGACCAACTCCTACGCCTCCCAAACTAATCAACAGCGCCAGACGAGAAGAACGGCTTGTACGTAGATTCAGCATCGTTACTTAGACCTCAAACCGTTCTGAGAATTTTCGCTACTATCTGCCAAAGCCGTCAAACGCTTTGGAGATTGGGATGATAGTGGTCGGTAACTATCAACTGGATAGCGGAAATATTTTTCAGTCTCCTGTGTCATTCCATTCACTACTACTCCCAGGATTGGTATCTGGTTTTGTGTTAATTCTGATACCGCTCTTTGTAGTACCTCTTTGATAGTGATGCTGGGACGTGTCACTAGCATTATGCCATCACTCTGCCGTGCCAATGTCGCGGCATCTGCACAAGCACTGATGGGTGCAGTATCTATAATAACTAAATCATATTTTGCCGCAGCTTCTGCCATCAGAGATTTCATAGCAGGCGAGTCTAGCAACTGCGAGGGGTGTCCGTGCAATTCGCCACAAGTTAACACATCCAGATTCTCAACCTGTGTAGGCTGCACCGCTTGCTGGAGGGAACTGCGTCTCTCAATCACATCCGTGATTCCCGGATTAGGCGCTAACTTAAACAGCATGTGCTGCACAGGGCGACGCAAATCTGCATCTATAATCAATGTCCGCCGAGATAACATGGCGGAAATGGCGCCTAGGTGCGATGCTACTACTGACTTACCTTCACCGGAAAGTGTGCTACTGACAACAATGACCTGCAATTTATCAGCACTGCGAAACTCTAAGGTTTTGAGAAGCATCCGATAAGGCTCAACTAAGCCAATATCATCTAAGAATCGGTCTGCTGGCTCAAGGACGAGGGTCTTAGCAGGCAGACGGGGCAATACTCCCAGCAAGGTTAAATCCAGTAGTTCCTCGGCTTCCGAGGCATCTTTTAAAGTATTATCAGTTACTTCTAAGAGCAGCATTACACCAGTGCCTAAAACAGTTCCGAACACCGTAGCCAGCGCCAGCACCGCTGAGCGTTTGGGTGACGAGGCGATCGTTGGTGGTTTAGCCTCTTCAATTATGCGGATATTGCTCACTTTTTGGGCTTCAGCAATGCGTGCTTCCTCTAGTTTGCTTTGTAGCGATTTCAAGGATGCCGTAGCCTCTTCCCGTTGGCGGGTTAGTGCAATTAGAGGTTGCTGTTGAATGGGTAGTTTTGCGAGCCGAACTTGGAGTTGGACTCTTTGAGATTGCACTTCCTTGAGCTTATTTTCAATTGCCGATCGCTCAGTCTCATTCGCCAGAAGTTTGGCGGTGAGGTCTTGACTAATCTGATCGCCAGCGACACTGTTTGATTGTATCGATGAATTTGCAGGCGACACACGAGCAAGTTGCTCTGTGTACAATTTATTGAGATTATCTCGTTGCTCAACCAGCGATATTAAAGTGGGATGGTCTTCTGTAAAGCGCAAACGCGCTTCGATTACCTTTGTGTTTAATTCTGTTAACTTGGCTCTTAACGTCTTAAGTTGTTCATCTTGTCCACCGCGTACAGATGTGTAAGCTTTGTCAAGGGCTTTAGCATTGGTAATTTGCCGCAATGATGCATCCCGCCCTTTGGCTTCTTGCAGTTGAGCAATGAGTGTACGCTCTTGATCTTCTAAAGTGGCTAAACTCTCAACTGTGCTTTTGGTTTGCTCTTCAAAAGAGATAATGCCGCTAAGATGTCTATACTGGCTTTCATTTCGTTCAGCTGTTGCTAACCGCTTACGCGCATCAGGTATTTCCTTGTCCAAAAATTCCCGGACTTTCGTAGCTTCAGAACTGATTGTTTTAGTATTGTCCTCAACCATAGCCAGAGAAACGGCATTCAGCAGCTTGGCTGCTAGTTGGGGGTTTTTTGATTTGTAGCTTAGTTCCAGAATGTTGGTAGCAGGAACAATTTTCACACCCAAACCTTGACTAAGTTCTTGGGGTGTGATTTGGCTTTGAGGTGGACCACTCTGGGACTGGGGAAAAGCGATCGCTAGTGCTCGTTCCAGAACACGTTGCGATTTGACTAATTCTGCTTGGTTAGCCAGGGGACTTGCACCGCCTGGTGTGCCCGACACCTGCGTGAGATCGCGACCTAATTCGGAAACGCTTACCCTTTTATCGTCCTGCATCAATCGTGATGATGTTTCATACAAGCGCGGGGTAACGGTAAGGTAGGCAAAAGCCCCACCCATTACCGCTGTGAAAGTTACCAAGGCAGGTAATGCACGCCGCTTTAAAACTGCTAGTAACGATGAAATGCCTTTCTCCATCACACAAACCCTTGTTTGATTAGTATTTAATTTGTGTTATTAGTCATTGGTTAGTAGTTAGTAGCTGGTGCTTAGTAGAATAACCAACAACTAACGACTAACAACTGACTAATACTATTTTTTGCCGAGAACCTCAGCAAACCCGCTTTGGCTTGGCTTTGATATCCCAACTGGCTCAGGCGAGTTCAAAAGAGTGGTATATAGTTTCAAGGTTTCCGAGGTGATACGATCCCAGCTATAGTTGCTTTGCACGTACCTTTGTGCATTCTTCGCCATTGCTGCTACTTCTTGCGGGTGATTAATTGCCCAGTCCAGCGAACGAACACAGGATTTGACTTTTCCAGCTTCAAAAAGCATTCCCCGCCCGCCATTAATCAATTGCTGGTGGGGTGGTATATCGCTAGCTAGTACTGGAATACCTTCCCGCATCGCCTCTAGCATTGCTAAAGGTAGTCCCTCTAAGTCAGAAGGCAGGACAAACAATCCTGACCCCCGGACAATCTCCGCTAGACGAGAACCCCTAAGTTCGCCTGCAAAGATGATATTACGATTATTTGCAACTTTTTCTAATAGATCTGCGGTGAAGGTTTTAGTATCGCTGACTCCACCAGCAAGTACCAGTTTCCACCCCTTCGCTTGCAGGGCGCTGAAGGCTTCGACGAGCAAGTCGGGACGCTTTTCCGGTACAAGTCTGCCCAAATACACAATATACCGCCCCCGCTCTAGACCTAAGCTAGCGCCGTAGGCAAAATTTGGGTCTGAATCAGCGTAGCTGGCGGGAGCGTTGGGGATGTAGATTGTCTGTTTACCATAAGTTTGCCAAAAGTATTTTTGCAGTGCATCTGATACTACAATTAGCCCGTCGGCGAAACGTACTGCTGCCTTTTCTCCCATTTGAATCAGGCGAGTAGAAAAACTGCCCCACTTTGCACGTTGCCAATCTAACCCCTGACAGGTAACTACAACCTTTGCACTAGTTGCAATTTTCGGTAAACAAGTAAATAGAGATGGACCCAGAGCGTGGAAATGAATAATATCATATTTCTTGCCACTAGCAGCGATCGCTCCCAGTCCTGAGGTAATAAACGCATCTACTCCTCTCAGGCGCCCACCTGGTAGGGAAATAACTCGGACGCCCTTAAAGTTATAGCTCTCAAGCCAGGAACTATCGGTATAAGAGGAGCGGGCAAATAAATCTACACAGTTGCCCTGTGCAACCATGCGCGGATAAACTTCTGCACAGTAATGCTCTATACCACCTTGTTTCGGCGGTAGACCTTTTGCACCAATTACAGCAATTCTCATATTCATCAGTTATGTTCTTTGATGGTGTACAACCTGATACCTAGATGCATTTAGTCTTAGAAACTGCAACTCTAAAGCGCACAAGGCAGTAAAGTTTTCTGTGTCCGCCAATATTTGCATCGCTGCTTCAGGGAGTTTGTCAGGGGAATTCTTGTGGTTCTTGTATCTAGATTGACCACAAGTTTCGCTCATGCTTTAACAGCCGAAGTTTACTCGCTGTTCCCAGCGATTTAACATTTCGCTGTAGATATCTCGGACAACAGTTCGGGCTGCATAGGGCTGTGCAGTCCGTACACACGACTCAATTGGATAATCTTCTGGACGCAGTAGTACCTTCCGTAAGGCATCTGCAATGCAATCTGGCGTGCGTTGGTCACAAACAATCCCACTGTTAGCAGTCAGCAACTTTGGGGTTTCCCCACATTCAGTTGTGACTACTGGTGTTCCGCTAGCCAGCGCTTCTAGCACAACCAAAGGTAGACCTTCGTAGGCGCTGCTGAGAACAAAGGCATTGCAGATACGATGTAATTGTGCCAGTTCGGCGATGGGAACAGCCCCAAGCATTGTTACCCTACCTACTAGCCCCAAGCGTTCAATTTCCCCACGGACTTGCGCCGCTAACTCACCATCACCCGCTATGAGTAGGTGAACGCACGGATCGTTTAAAGCAGCGTAAGCACGCACTAACAAAATTGGATCTTTCTGCGGATGCAGGCGACCTGCGAAGAGGATGAAACGTATATTATCTGACAAACCTAGCTTTTTCGCAAGTTCACGTTTTTTTACTGTTTTCTCCTGCTGACTTAAGGGATAAAAAAGCTCATTATCAAATGAATTTTTGATGTATGCAACGCGATCGCTCACACTCTTGTAACGCTGTTGATAATGTTTCACCGCATCCGTATTACATGAGAGAATTTGGCTAAACTGACGCACTAATAAACTTTCCAGAGCAAAATATGCTGCTGGGAATCTTCGCCAAAGAATCGCCTTCTTATCGCCCACAGTTTGCATCTGCGTGTGAATATCATTATGAATGAATAGGGTTTTTTCTCCCTGCCAATTCCAAGCTGCTAAGGTTGGCTCTAGCCTATGAAAATGCATGAAATCTGAGGCAAAGCTACGACCAACAAGCGCTGCTGTATACTTTACCGTCGTCGGTATCAAACTTCTAAAATTATCATTTTCCAGAGAAAATAAAGGCAGAAAACTAATTTCTCTGCCTGCGAATTCTGCTTCTTGCCACTTAAGAATCGGTTGGCTTCTATCGTTTCCTGTTCCTACAAGCCGCACGGCAAATTCTTGAGGCGCGTATTTGATAAATATGTTTATTAGTGTTTGAATTCCCCCGATAGTAGTGTTCCAAGGATTGAACTGATAAAAAATTGTCAGAACTGGTTTACGCATTACTACAACCCTGGACAACCTGTGTAAATACTTATATATGTTCTAACACAAAATTATAAACCTAACTTAAATTCTAGTATATCCACATAACTTATTAATTGCATCTTCACTTCGTAGTATCTCTTAAGTAAGACTTCGCAAGCAAGTGAAAAAATCCCTTCTGACCATTCTTTCGTTTTACTTATCAAATTTATTTGAATTTAGGAAATGGTATGGCACAACACAACTATTTTGCAATTTTTATACATTAATAGAAACATAGTTGACATTAACTTGGTCATCGCTTAATCAACTGCCAAGGGTTGAAAAATTTGCTCTTAGAGTTACAATTGATTCTCATATGTGTAAGTGAATTCTGGAAGTCGCACTTATACATTTTCCGTAATAAGTGTGCCGAATAAAACTTATCAATTACGTAATAAAAAGCTATGAGGCATTTAATTTAACTCATTCAACTCAGCACGAGATTTTATCTAGAGTTGAAAATATGCAACTTATATGATGTCTGGCAAATTAATCTTAATTAAGGCGAAACCTCTTCTCTAACACCTTAGGTAGTAGGAAAGGGGTGGCGCAATAAAAAAGCAGTCCTTGTTATTGTGGGTAATCTGGATGAATTGATATTAACTGCATATTAGCTAATGATTTAAGTAGATGCGCGTAATTAAACATCATTTGTTGAAGTTGGGTTATTACCTGATTAAGCGCTTAAACAAGTTATGTTTATTTGTGCCGACTTACCCAAGTAGCTTTCAAAGGTTATAATTGCCCGCAAATGCAAATATCCAGGAATTTTGGTGGGAATATTCGGGTAATAGAGAAATAGAATGAAGTCGAAAATTGCCTAAGCTGGGTAAATCTCTTGGTGCGTTAGCAAGAACGCTTAACGCACCTTACTTTGGCTAAGACGCGCAGATGCGATCGCATCTACACTACTACTTGGATTTAGCTTCTAAATTTTCCAAACGGCTTCTGAGTTCCTGATTTTGTTGTTTTACTTGGTCAAGTTCTTCGCGTAGTTGACGCAGAGTTCCTTCTGTGCCAATATGCTTTTGAACTCTGGTAATTTCTTCTTCAGCATAACGACGCACACGACCATCAGGTGTTTGGTCAGCAAGCGATCGCAAAATCGAAATCGCTTTGGGAGTTTCCATTTGTCCCAGCGCTACAACCACCGCTACTTGGGTTAAAAAGAAGCTTTCTTTAGCCAGTTCTGCCAATTTGTCTAAAATCGCTTCTAAGTTGGCTGGAGTTTGACCAACAGAAATCTTTCCTAAAGCGCGAATTGCCGATAAACGCAAGGGTTGCGGTACACCGATTTTGGTATATTCCAAAATTGAATTTAAAGCTGCTGGGGAAGTTTTAAGTTCTGCTAAACCAGCGATCGCCCCACTGCGGACAACTTCATTCCAACCCGCCTTTTCTGACAAAACAGATTTTAGCAGCTTTAATACCTTTTCTTCCTTTGGTTTATCATCCAAGTTAGCCGAAGCGATCGCGCCAATTGAACGAGCTGCCATTGCTTCTACATAGTAGCTAGGATCGCCATCCTGCACCAGTGGTTTTAAAGCCTTATAGCTTTCATTTGTCTTGATTGTACCAAGTGCTTCCGCCACAGATCGCCGCACAAACGAACTGTTATCTTTTAACCCAGCAACTAACCCATCAAAAGCTTGATCCAGCTTAATTTCTGCCAGTTGTTTAGCCACTTCCACACGCACACCCCAGAAGAAGTCATTTTTTAACGCCGCAGACAGCGCATTCACCGCTTCTAACCCACCTTTTTTCGCTAAAGCTTCTGCTGCATAGATGCGGGAGATAGGATTGGTATCAAATTCGATCTGTGCTTTTAACTCCGCTACGGGATATTCTAAAGACACAGTTTTTAAGTAATTGTTACCCACATCAAAGCTAATAAAATTAGGTTTTTCCGCAAGTGGGAAGTAGAAGCTTTGTTCGCGTTCACTCACTCGCACTGTGAAAGTGCTGAGTTTTGCAGGTTCTTCCGGTTGCGTATAACCAAAACCAATCGGAATTTTCAGGTCAAACAAGTCGTTGCTATTACTTTCTGTGCTGGCTTGGGTTTGAGTCACCGTCACTTTCGCCAGATTTGCATCTCCATCCCAAGAGTAAGCCACTTTATAATCAGGATGACCGCCGCGATAAACATACTGGTCGAAAAGGAACGTGAGATTACGCCCAGTAGCCTTTTCAATCGCCCGTAGCAAGTCGATTGTTTCTACTGTTTTGTGGGCATTATCCTGCACAAATGTTTGAATTGCTTGCCAAAACAGTTCTTCTCCTAATTCCGCCCGAATCATGTGATAAACACAAGACCCTTTTTCGTAAATGTGGCGGTCATAAAGTTCAATCGCTTCCCGGTAAACGTGTGTTACCATCGGACGACGGTAACGCAACGCATCTTCAGCTAGATAACTACGCGCTTCCAGTAACCGATAGTATGCCGCTTCTTGGTCACCATATTCGTGTTCTGTCCACATCACCTCGGAGTAGGAAGCCATACCTTCCTTCACCCAAGCGTGAGACCAATGTTTAATCACCACCAAATCGCCAAACCACTGGTGCGCGAGTTCGTGGACAACTAAACTTTCGGTGTTGCGGTTATCTAATGCGGCGCGTTCATCTAGCAGACATCTATCAGTTAACAGCGTGGTGGAAGTATTTTCCATCCCGCCAAAAATGAAGTCGTCAACGCACACTTGATCGTAGTTGGGGAAAGCATAGGTATAACCATATTTTTCGCTCAAAAACTCGATCATGCGCGGAGTTTTGCCCATGCTGCGTTTAGCATCTTCCTCCCGTCCCTTTTCTACGTAGTAGCTGACGGGTTTGCCTTTCCACTCATCGCGAATTTGGGCAAAGTCGCCAACTGCCAGAGTCATCAAATAGGTAGGATGAACTTGTTGCTGTAACCAGTGGTAGATTTTATCATTGCCGTCTTCTGCGGTGTCAATAAGTTCACCGTTGGAAATGGCAATCAAGGGTTTGGGTACTCGGACTTTGATTTCACTAGAAGAAAGTTGTCCTGGGTAGTCGAAACAGGGAAACCAAAAGCGCGAATCTTCGTCTTCTCCTTGAGTCCATACTTGGGTAGGCTTATTAGGGTAATGTTTGTCTGGTTGAATAAAGTAAATACCGCGTTGGGGTTTTTCTACCGAGTAGGCGATCGCAATCAACAACTTTACGCCAATGAGCGTCGGTTGAGAAAGTTGGATAAAAAGCTGTTCCCCATCGTAGTCAAATTTTTGTGGTACTTCGTCTACATGGACAGACTGAATATTCAAATTTACAGCATCCAAAGTCAAACGGTCAACGCCATTGCGGATCGGCAATAGGCGAATGCTACAACTACCCTCGTAACTTTGGTTAGGGATATCTAAACTGAGATCCAGATAAATATGCTCTACCTGTCCGGGGCGATCGGGGTTATAGTGTGGTCTGGCACCTGGTAACTCAAACGATCTGTGGGAATTATTCTCGGCTTCAAAATAAAACTGCGACATTGATGCTTACTAACCTTGTTATCCTGAAAACTCTTACTGAATCTAGATAAGACAAATAGCGATATAGAGTGTATTTCCGCTCGTCAAAACAGCAGTCTGCGGATTTATTTGACGCTAAATTGATTCCTCCCTCACTCTTGGCGTGGAAGAATCAATCTCCACACCACTCTATATGAACACGTCCAACTCCCCTAATGCACCTTGATATCCACCCTTTTGCCATCGTATCAAGAGCGCCTTACGCCTCGATAACTTACCCCTGAGTACAAATACTCCTAAGCATTTCTAGAGCTTAGAATAGCTTCCCAGTGTTGATTGGGTTAATTTGTTTGAAATTAACAACATAGCATTTACGGATTGATTCTTCACCCCTTTGAAGTAATTCTTGGAGCCTTCTCTAATGCTTAGTTCTTAGGAAAACTAAGAGACCTAGTAAATACCGATGAAATTTTCCCAAGTAAAAATAGATCCGAAAACTCCACAATGACGCTCTTACAAGCCTCGGTAACAATTTGAAGAAAAGAGGATAATAATGCCCGAAACTAAATCAAAATTTTTAATTCCTGCTATTGGCGCTGCTGTGATTGTCACAGGAAGTATAGCTGCCTATATGTATTTAAAAGGACCGTCTGGCGACAGTTCAGACGCTTTGGCGAGTGCCAAAGTAGTACCGAATGCAGCATTTATGGCAACTTACATATCTACTGACTCTCAAGCTTGGGCAAAGTTACAGCAATTTGGCACTCCGGAAGCGCAACAAATAGTCGCAAAAGGTTTGGAGAGCTTCAATAAAAATGTACTGACTGAAAGTAACATTTCTTATGAAAAAGATTTAAAGCCTTGGGTGGGTGGTGTGATGATTGCTTTGCTACCACCAACGTCAAGACTACCAGCCGAAAATGCTCCCCAAGCGGCACGGGAACCGAATATGCTGATGGTAGTGGGAATTAAGGACAAGCTCGCCGCTTTAAATTTTGCGAAGAAATTAAAGGCAGAAAAAGGCGTAACCACAAAGGAAATTGACTACAAAGGAGAAAAAATTACAGAAACTACAGGCAAGGGCAAACCGTCATACAGCACGGTGTTAAATAATACTTATGTGGTGTTTGCCCCAGAAAGGGAAGCTGTCGAACACTCAATTGACACGTTAAAAGGGCAGCCCTCCTTCGCTAGTAAAGAAGGCGCAAACAGCGTTCTTACCAAAAGTGTAAATGTAAAAAACACCTTGGCACAAATTTACGTGCCTGACTATGGGGGCATGGTACAGCAATTGATCGCCACAAATCCCCAAGCGACAATACCCCCACAAACCTTGGCGCAGTTGAAGCAGGTGAAATCGATGGTGGCGGGTATTGGTATTGATGATGCGGGAGTGCGGATGAAAGCGATCGCCAATTTAGATCCGCAACTAAGCAAATTTCAATATCAAAACACTGGCGCAAAAGTGGTAGGGAATTTTCCCGGTGATACCCTTGCGCTAATTAACGGACAAGGTATCAGTCGTTGGTGGTCAGCATTAGTCGAACAGTCAAAAGATTATCCTGAATTTAAGCAAGCAGTCGAACAAGCTCGCGGGCAACTTAAAGCAGTAAATTTTGACTTGGATAAAGATATTTTCGGCTGGATGGATGGGGAATTTGGCTTCGCCGCCATTCCCTCAAATCAAGGGCTTTTAGCGCAGCTTGGAGTTGGAGGAGCGTTTGTATTTGAAACAAGCGATCGCAAAACAGCTGAAGCCACCTTCGCCAAACTAGATAACCTCGCCAAATTCCAAAAAATCAACGTCGCCCAAAGAAATATCAACGGTAAAGACGTAACTGAATGGCAAATTCCCCAACAAGGAGCTTTGTTAGCACATGGTTGGCTAAATCAAGACACCGTATTTGTAGCACTTGGTGGTCCAATAGGAGATGCGATCGCATCTCCTAAGAATCAGTCTCTCGACAATAGCGAAAACTTCAAAGCCGTTATCGGCTCTTTGGAAAAGCCTAACGGCGGCTACCTCTACCTAGATATGGACAAAACCGTGTCCCTAGTAAATCGTTTCGCCGTACAAGGTCAACTTATGCCGCCAGAAACCAGTGCCATCCTGGCTTCTATTCGTGGTCTAGGAGTAACTGCTACTAGCCCCGACAAATCCACCAGCCAAGTAGAGATGTTGTTAGCACTGAAACCAAAAACCGGGAAATAAAGACTGGGGACTAGGGACTGGGGAATTTAAGGAGGGGCAAAACGGTTATTGGGTTTTGGGTAAAGGAAGAAATTTTTCTTACCCTAACCCCAGTCCCCCTTCCTCCTACCCAATCCCTAATCCCTAATCCCCAATACCCAGTTTAGGGATTGTCATTTTGATCAAGAGACTTTTATGATGCCAAAAGTAGAAAAATAGTTAGGCAAAGTTTACTAATGACTGCTGCTGTAAAAACTGCTCCTGGCTTCACTTCCCGTTTGGTGAATCGCATCCTGGCAATTAAGCCGCTATACAACCTAGCCAAACACCAAGCCAGACAAATGATGATCAAACGCGCCGAAAAAATAGGCGTATCTTGGAACAAAGAAGTAGAGACACTACAGGCGCGTGATTGGGAAACAGATTTGGCTAAAGTACAAAATCCCCAGCTTTCCTACCCAGAATACTACCTCCGCCCATTCCACGCTTACGAAAAAGGTGATCTTTGCTGGGAAGCAGCTTTAGAATTAGAAGTTGCTGCTTGCACAGTCCACGCTGGAATTTGGCAGGATGCTGGGGCGCAAGGCGACGCTAGACTGCGCCAAAGTTACCACGATATCCTCAAAGCACAAATTCCCCATGAACCGCAAGACATCCTAGACCTTGCGTGCGGTGTGGGCTTAAGTACCTTTGCCCTACAAAAGATTTATCCCCAAGCCAAAATCACAGGCTTAGACTTATCTCCCTATTTCTTAGCGGTTGCCCACTACCGACAACAGCAACACAATTGTAAAATCAACTGGGTTCACGCCGCAGCTGAATCTACTGGGCTACCAGATGCCTCGTTTGATTTAGTCTCTATTTTCCTGATGTGTCACGAATTGCCCCAGTCAGCAACCAGACAGATTTTTGCGGAAGCGCAGCGTCTGCTGCGTCCAGGCGGACATTTGGCAATCATGGATATGAATCCCAAATCGGAAATCTATGCTCTTATGCCGCCTTATATCTTGACACTGCTCAAAAGTACTGAACCGTACTTAGATGAATATTTTGCCTTGGACATTGAACAAACCCTCGTGGAGGCAGGTTTCAATGCTCCTACCATCACTCGCAACACCCCCCGTCACCGCACTGTAATTGCTCAAGTGAGTGACTGATTTATCTGTACTACTGTGTGCCGTTATACCACCGCTGCTGCTTCTTGCCTACTACTATTGCCGCGTCCCCACTGCCCCATCTTTGCTACGGCTATTGTTGTTCTTTATCATCGGAGTAATATCCGGTTTCGTCGCCCTCAGCCTAGAATGGGTTTTTGAAACTGTAGCCAACTCGATTGTAGACTGGCGGCAGATGAACAAATCCCTTCCTGGTGTCGCCCTGCGGCAGCTTGTGGAAGTAGGTTCAATTGAAGAAGGCTGCAAGTTAGCAGCGGTTGTTGCCCCAACCTGCTATTTTCAACGCAGGTATGGACTACGCCCCAGTACCGTTTTTCTCTTTACTATAGCCGTTGCTCTCGGATTCACGGCTCAAGAAAACTGGATTTACCTTTACAACGGCACAGCATCAATTCTGGAACGTAGCATCGGTACCCCAGTCCACGCGATGTTCTCTGCTCCTTGGGGCTATGCTTTAGGAATATATATTGGCTCTTACGTTCGTTTATCTCGATATAGAGAAATTCTTCCCAACGCTTGGCTAAATTCTGTAATCTGTCATGCCTTAGTCAATGTTCTATCTAGTGCTTGGCGTTATCCAGCACCTATAAATTTCCTCAGCTATGGTTTGTTTCCATTTCTGTTGTGGATGTTTTGGCGATTGGAGCAATTACTCCGAAAAGTGCAAAGCAAACCGCCGATTACCCTGATTTCTGGATATACACCCAAGCACCGTAACTGGCAACGGGGTTTAGTACTTTTTGCCCTGATGGTAGGTGGAAATGCTATTTTTGGGCTATTTCTTATGGGAAGAAGTCTTGACCCCTTCAGTCCGTCGCAAATTTTGCACCCTGATGTTTTCTGGTTTATATCTAGCCGCTTGCTGTTAAATCTGATTTTCGGACTTGTAGCGTGGCTAATTTATCGGTATTTGCGACATTCAGCGCGACGGCGATATCTTTAAATAGCTAGCAATTTACGTACTGGCTGAGGAGTGAACGAGAGACCGAGTGCTACTAAAGTTCGGAGGTTAAACTTTTGTTGTCTCAGAGCGCGTAAAAGATATGGTCGTGCTTCAGCCACCTGTTCAGCTCGCAGCAAGCCGATCGCCAAAGTTGTATGTGCGTGTAACCATTTCTCTGTGAAATAGCCCTTAAACTCTTGTAGCCGCTCATCATCCATAAACTGACGGTTACAAAAAATATTAGCTTTACTCGCCCTAATCTTAGCCTGGGCGTTTTTCCTACCACTAGCCACCGTTACAGATTCTGTATGCACACGGTATTTACTTAGTCTTTCGGGATAATAGTATGCTGCCCCACCACCCCGGCAAGCAAGGTACGTTAAGTACAGATCCCACAAAGGTCCCATTTGAGGCACAAAATCATTCCATTCAATAGCATCCTTGCGGATAACGGTAGCCACTGCGCTGGCTACAGCCTGATGGACTAGCGCCAGATCGTAAAAAGGTTGGTAGATTCCTTCTTTTAGTTGGTCTCGCTTCCAGTTCTGGGTATTCTCCTCTGTGGCTGCATAATCAATCTTGCTATCGGAATCCATGACGTAATGATCGCAGAAAGCTAAGACCAAATTTGGATTTGCCTCCAGATGCCCAACAAGCTTTTCTAAAAAGTCTTCGTTCCAAATATCATCGTCGTTCAAACTGGCAACATATTTGCCGCGTGCTTCTTTAAATGCAGGTATAACATTCAGAGATATTCCTAAATTCTTCGGATTGCGCCGAAAGCGAATTCGTACATCGTTAAAAGAATCAACGATTTTTTGCGGATTTTCCGGACTACAATCATCAGAAACAATAATTTCAATGTTTTTATACGTTTGCTTCACAGCACTCTCAATCGCTTGTTTGAGATATTTTGGGCGATTGTAGGTAGGGATGATGACGCTAACTAGAGGCTGTGGCAAATTAATTTCTGCTGACATGATTTAAAGTCCTTAAACTTAGTTCTCTATCTACATATTGGCGGCTATAATTGCTTTTTATTTCTCCAAAATACTTTGTGTATTAACCTAGTTTTAAATTAATTTCCCAGTATATTCAACTGACTAGAGATAGATT
>CAXTNZ010000147.1:0-17337 GCA_964245695.1 uncultured bacterium
CCTCTTAACTATTTCCCCGGAACCGACAAGCCACGCCGCTCCAGCATTTGCCGCACCTCTGGGCTAGGAGTGTAGTTATAGCCGTAGGACGAGCGCTCTGAGTCATCCATAATTTGCGGTGTCAGCAACACAATCACCTCATTGCGCTGATTGGATCTGTTTGTTTTTCTAAACAGCGAACCCAGAATCGGAATATCACCCAAGATAGGAATTTTTGATACACTTGTCCGATCAGAGTCTTGAATGATACCACTGAGAATTAGTGTCTGACCATCTCGCAGGCGGATTGCTCCAGATTGGAGACTTCTTTTTGATAGTAAAGTAATCTCACCATCAGGAGTGGATACTGAACCGTTAGGTGCAGATACAGTCGGTGCTACAGATAAAGAAACAAAACCATTGTCGTCAATTCGATCAACTTTAATTGAAAGGGTGAGACCAGCTTCTCTGATGATAGGTTCTCTCGTAAAGATGGTTTGTAAACTTTGTCCTACACTTGTCTGTACTTGTTTTAAACCTGCGTACACTTCTGATGTTAAATTCACCAGAGCTTGCTGTCCTTCTTGTACTGTCAAGGTTGGATCGGTGAGAATCTTGGCATTACCGCTTGTAACCTGAGCTTGCAAACTAGCAAGAAAGCGTTTGGGGAATTGATATAGGGAGGGCAAACCAAATGTAGATGTTGCACGAGTGCCTGCCGCATAGGTAGAAGTTTGTCTCCCAGTTATTGGATCGGTAGTAATCGTTACTGTATCTGGGGTTCCTGGAGTAAAATCTGAAAGACCTGGGGTAGTTGGATTGCCGTTTGCTGGAGAAATAGGTTGAAGGAAAGTTGCATCACCTGGGATGTTTTGTACGACTTGACCGTCTCGTATTACTCTCAAACCCGATCCTCCATTTGGCACCGTGAACGTACCATTTTGATTAAAAAGAGGCGCCCCTGTAATTGGATTTTTGATAACTGGTGTACTAGTCACGCTATTTGCAGCTTCAGAACTAGTAGCTGGTCTGGAACCACCAAAATTTAGAGACGC
The DNA here is from genome assembly GCA_964245695.1 of uncultured bacterium. Lineage (GTDB taxonomy): Bacteria > Cyanobacteriota > Cyanobacteriia > Cyanobacteriales > Nostocaceae > Hassallia. The sequence goes on from CAXTNZ010000147.1 coordinate 1,035, forward strand.
GGCACCGCCATCATTGGCAAAGAAGTTGTTGCCAACGCCAAAGGAAAAGCTAGTATTTTGGTCTTGAGTATTCAAGAGGTTAACGTCGATAATTTTGACGTTGATTGACACTTGACGACGCCGGATATCAAGCTGACTTAGTTGCGCGATCGCCATTTCAACTTGCTTAGGAGGACCAATCAAAGTTAGCGAATTGGTGCGCTCGTCTCCTAGTGCTTGTAAACCTCGAAGCAAGGGCTTTGAGTCTTGAAAATCAATGCGTTGATTTTCAACTCTGCTTTCTACCGTCGTCTGAGTTTGAGTGATTGATGCAACTCCACTGCCTACAGGCACAGCATTAACACTGGTTACTTGTCTTTCGCGGCTGACGGCACTTTCTGCCCCTAAGCCGACCAAAAAGTTCAAGGCGACTCCTACCGTTACCTGATTAAGTCGCAAGTTACGCATGACCACATCACGGGTCGAATTAGGTAGGTTAGATCCGACGAAAATCGTGCGTCCACTGCGGTTTGCCTGTAGACCACTCAAACGCAAGACGTAGTTAAAAACGTCTTGGACTGGCTCGTTTTCAATATCTAGGGAAATTGTCGGTCCATCAACCCCAGCAGTAGCTGGCTGTCCTTCAGAAGCTTGTCCCCCTGCTGCATAAGCCAGGTTCAAATTAGCAGCACGGGCAAGCATTGACAAAACTTCACGTACTGGAGCATTTCTTAACACCAGGCGGGAAACACGTTCTTGAGTTCCCAAATCAATAGTGCTGGGAGAGGCATCAGTATTAGAAATAGCAATATCTCCCACTGGTGGTGCGACGGCTCTGGGCAAGAAAGGCGGAGCGGCTGTCCCCTGTTGACCAGGATCAGCTGCTTGTGCAGGTGTCTTGTCAACAGTCACTAGCGGGTTGGGGAAGCTAGAAGCTGGTTGGGATAAAGCAGGAGCAGCTGGCGCTACCGGGGTTGGTGGTGCTGCGGCTATTTCTGTTCCTGGGGTAAAGCTGAGGATAATTCCCTTTTCTCCTCGCTTCACAGGCTGAGTATTGGGAACTCCGGCTTCTCCAGTCACCGTCACCCGGATGCTATTGGCATCAAGCTGATTGATTGCTACTGAGGTAATTCCCAAAGCCGGGTTGTCCCTGCGGAAACTATTGCCTTGGGGTAAACGTAGTTGAGTATTATTAACATATGCGACTAAACTTTTACCTATTTTTGTGGTAAAAATTTGCGGGCGCGAGCCTGAGGAAGTTTTCAAAACAAGATTAATTCCACCATCAACTGGATTTAGCTCTACTTCAGTGATTTGAGTAGTCTGTGCTGACACCTGTTGATTTGCCAAAAATACAAAAGCAGCCGCACCCAATATTAAACTAATACCGTGAACTTTCACAGTTAATTCCTCACCTGATAAAATTATTAATACAAATTTCGAGTTGAGATGTGATTTATCGCTTCTCTACATTTTTTTCGGGGAAATGTATTTTATTTCCAGTAATTTTCATGTATTTAGACCACACTTTTGTTCCTTTATTTCTTCCTTTGCGCGCCAGTCGCCTCAACGGGGGGGAACCCCCGCACGGCGCTGGCTTGCCTTTGCGCCTTTGCGTGAGATAAAAATAATGTGGTTCATTTACATTAAAATCGCTGTAAATGAGAACCGCGATATGCAAACATAAAGCTAAGAAAATGCTTTACAAAAAATGCTGATGCATTTGGAATTGTGAATTTTGAATCTTGCATTTTTAATTTCGTAGTCGCCACCTGGTAACTTTTTTAATTAAGTTACTGTTACTTCTTAGGTGGCGCTGTGGCTGCTGCTACTTCTTCTGGGTTAAGTGGCATCAATGCCTGTAACACAAAAGATGTAGTAATCGGTGCTGGTCCTACTCGACGTACGCTTTTGCCTGGTTCATTAGCAGGTTCTGGTGCCAAAGTTGATTGATAATCTTTAACTAGCAACAAAGGCTGTAAACGTTCAACATTGCGGAAAATCACTTGTGTTTGTTCATAGGTTCCTTGAATTTCGATATTGATAGTGCTGCGTTTCAGCTTACCGTTGACTTGCAATCCCAAACTACCATCGGTAATTGGTTCTGGTTTCTGTGAAACTGGCGTAAACTTCTTCAGTTTTGCTTTGACTGCATTTGCCGGAATTTGAGCATTACCAGATTCAACTAAGCGATTCATATCGAGTAGCAATGTATCCAATGTTTTCTCATTAGCAAATAAAGATAAGACCTGGATTTGTTGCTGTTTGGCAAGCGCTAATTCTGCTTTTACCTTGTCAATTTGTTTGATACTGGCTTTCTTTTGCTCAATTTGCCCTTGCAGTTCGTTTCTTTTTGCTTGCTGTTGCTGAAAAGTTTCCCAAGCTGGCATCACTAGGTTTAAAAGTAGATAAGCCGCGCCAGCAATTCCCAACACCGCCGCCAGGATGCCACTAATTTTTGGAGTGAAAGTAACGCCGAAGGCAGAGGGGTAGGCAGAACCAGCCGACTCAAACGCTTCATCTTGCTCCCCAAAATTTAAATCTTCATTAAACGTCATTTGGAAATGACTCCTGTTTGTTGCAGACTGCGAATTCGACTTACTAATCCAAATGTGCCTTTTTGCTCTAACTCGCGGGTTAACTCCGAAGCTGGAACATCACTCATACTGGATTGAATCGTGTATTTGACTAGTTGCGGTGGTTTAATTGCTACAGCACCAGTAGATGGAGCAGCACCGGGGGGTATCGGGGCATCTACTAACTCTGCTGTCGTAATTTTGCCCTCAGTAGATTTGAGGAAAGGCGACTGTTGCAGAGTCAGCAAGAAATCGTTGACATCGTTAAAAGAGCGAGCATAGCCTGTAATTACCACACCCCCAGCCGGATTGGGTGCTGGCTGCCCTTGAGTTGCGGCAGTGGGTGCGATTTGCTTGATGCTCTCGATTTGCACAGACGCTGGGATGCGATCGCGCATTTCTTGTAAGAGCACTGACCAAGGACGAATTTGGTCAAATACAGTAACTAAAGCTTGAGTTTCTTGCTTAACTTTGTTCGTTTCTTCCCTGATTTTGTTAATATTCCCAATTTCTGTCTGTAATCTTTGGTTTTCTTGCTCGAGTTGGGCTATGTTCTCCCCTAACTCAGTATTTTTCCCTTGCAAAAACAACCATCCACCCGCCACCAAAGCCGGGAAAATTACACCCAGGGCAACTCCCAAATATATTGGTGTTAAATCTCCAGCCGGGACTGCCACTCGTCGCTTTTTCTCAGGCTTTTTCTGATAAGTTTCGCGGTCTTTAAGAAAGTTAACGTCTAGACTGTACATTTTGTTACACCTGCCGCAATCCCAGACCAAGTACTATCCCCAGTCCAGGGCGTTGCACTGATGGATATTTTTCCTCGTCAATTTCCAAGGACAAAGCATCCACCGGGTCAATCTGGGTGGTTGGCAAACTTAATCGTTGGCTGAAAAACTCATCTAGCTGTATGAGTCCGCCTCCCGATCCTGCGAGCAATATCTGCGCTATCTCCAAATTTTCAGCTTGATTGAGGTAAAAATCGATTGAGCGGCGCAGTTCATCTGTTAGTTCTCCCAATACTCGCGCTATTGCTGCCATACCAGGATTAATGCCTGCATCCATCGGGGTGGGGGGAATGGTCATTGCTTGCAACAATTCCGTGTCTCGTGACGCAGGTAGATTAATCGCCTTTGACAGTGCCGTTTGGATTTGATAGGTTCCTATCGGCACTGTGCGCGAAAATTGCGGCACACCGTTGACAATCATGGCAATCTCTGTACTGTCGAACTCTATGTCAACTAGCACGGCTGTTTCTTGCGGTTCAAATTGCCGCAATTTCTCGCGAATTGTCCGAATTAGAGCAAGACTGCTAATCTCTAAAAAATCGATTTGCAATCCCGCCTGCTCAAACGTACTGATGTAGGAATCGGTGACATCTTTACGGGTGGCAACTAAAAGCACCTCCACCTTTTCAATGCCATCTTCATCTACACGGTATCCAAGTTTCTGATAATCGACATCAGCTTCTTCGCGCGGATAAGGCAAATACAAACTCGCTTCGTGGTTTAGCACCATTTCCCGCAGTTCATTGTCATCTAACTCTGCCGGCACCGGGATCAGACGTACAATTGATTTTCGTCCAGGTACAGCGGTAGCAACGCGAGTAGCTTTGATTTTACTTTCAGCGATCGCCTGCTGGATTAATTGCGCCATTGCTGGGCGATCGGCAATTTCACCATCGACAAAAATGCCTTCTGGAACTGGCACAGATGTTAAGGAGTCTAATTTTAAGCCTTGACGCTGCTTGCGTAGTTGAGCTACATTCACGCGTTCAGGAGCAAGTTCTATCCCGACCCCTTTCTTTGATTTGCTAAACAAATTCTTGAAGCTTTTAACCACAGTTTTTCGTGCAGTACTGCTCGGTAGAAAATTTAGTTTCTTCTTTCTTACCCCTTACCCTTTCCCCAACTTCTGTAATCGATTTAGCCTATAATCTCGACAATTCTGCATAAACGTTTCACCCCGATTAAGCCTAAAAACTACTAGCACGATGGTTCAAATTAAAAAGTTTCAACGATTGACTATTTGTGTACTGCTTGGCTTATTAACCAGCTGGATTGTCAGCTGCGGCTCAGGTAATGTCGGCACAAGTACAAAACAAGCTTCTTCAGGAGCAGCAACTATTGAGTTTTGGACAATGCAACTCCAACCTCAATTTACCAACTACTTCCAAAGCCTAATTGCGACTTTTCAATCGCAAAATCCGGGTATAAAGGTTAACTGGGTTGATATACCTTGGGCGGCGATGGAAAACAAAATCTTAACAGCTGTCTCCGGGAAAACGCCACCTGATGTTGTGAACCTAAATCCGGATTTTGCATCTCAACTTGCAGGACGAAATGCCTGGTTGAATTTAGATACAAAAGTCCCAAATGAAGCACGCTCCTTATATCTACCGAATATATGGAAAGCAAGCACGCTTAATGGCAAGAGTTTTGGGATTCCCTGGTATCTCACCACGCGGCTAACCATTTATAACACCGATTTATTAAAACAGGCAGGTATCAGTAAAGTACCCAGTACTTACACGGAATTAGCGCAGACGGCTCAACAAATTAAGGAAAAAACTGGTAAATATGCCTTTTTTGTGACTTTCGTGCCGCAAGATTCTGGTGAGGTAATTGAATCTTTTGTGCAGATGGGGGTGACTTTGGTAGATGCTGAAGGCAAAGCAGCTTTTAATTCCCCACAAGGCAAAGCGGCGTTTCAATATTGGGTAGACTTGTATAAGAAAAAACTTTTACCACAAGAAGTATTAACTCAAGGTCATCGTCATGCGATCGATTTGTACCAAGCTGGAGAAACGGCAATACTAGCTTCAGGACCAGAGTTTTTAAAGCAGATCGCTACAAATGCGCCTAAAATAGCTGAAGCTTCGGCAACAGCACCCCAAATCACAGGTGACACTGGCAAAAAAAATGTCGCTGTAATGAACTTAGTTATTCCGCGCGACACCAAACAACCAGATGCTGCTGTCAAATTCGCGCTATTTGTCACCAATGACGAGAATCAGTTAGCTTTTGCCAAAGCCGCGAATGTTCTGCCATCGACAACTAAAGCGCTTTCTGACAGCTATTTTAAAGATGTGCCAGCTAGTGCAGCCCTAGAAAAGGCGCGGGCAATAAGTGCGAAAGAGTTGCAACAAGCAGAAATTTTAACTCCTACTTTGAAGGATTTCAACAAACTGCAAAAGGCAATTTATGAGAACTTGCAAGCGGCGATGCTGGGTGAAAAAACGGTAGATAAAGCTGTAGAGGATGCAGCGCAGGAGTGGAACAGCAGTAGGAGTTAGGAGTTAGGAGTTTACCTCGTTCCCAGCTAGAGGCTGGGAATGCAGGTGGTGAGGCTCTGCCTCAACTGTCATTACTGGAGGCAGAGCCTCCTTAAAGAGCATTCCCAGTCTGAGACTGGGAACGAGAGGGACGAGAGGGACGAAAGGGTTAGCCTGTTGGCGGCTGGTTAAAGTTTGCGGTATTTACTGTGGCGAAAAAATGCCCGATGAGATATAATGAACCGCACAAAACGACTAAATTATCGGTTGCGCGAAAAGCTGTTTCTAGTGCTGATAATAAATCTGGATAAGTTTGACAATAGCTTATTTCTGGGCAAATGTTCTCAGCTAGCAAAGCTAGTTCATCAGGATCGGCTGAACTATGGTCTGGTACTGGCACTAAATATAATCGGTCATTTGGTCGAAGTAAAGCTTTGAAAATCTCCGTATGTTCTTTGGTGGAAAGCATTCCCATTACCCAATTAACTTTGGGAGTATCTAGGCTATCTACATAATCGCGCAAAGCTTGGGCAGCTGCTGGGTTATGAGCACCATCAATTAATAATTTATGGTTTTTCCAGGTAATCCATTGCATCCGCCCAAGCCATTTGGTTTTTGCCATGCCGTTGATAATGGCTTCTTCAGATATCTGCCAACCCTTTTGTTGTAAAATTTCTAAAGCAGCTAAAGCTAAAGTTGAATTAGCTAACTGAATCTGTCCTTGTAAGGGCAATGGATATTTAATTATTTTTGAATTTTGAATTGTTTCATATTCTGCCCATCCTGGGGATACTTGACAGGCGGGTTGAGGCGCAATATACGGGCATTGTAATTCTAGAGTACGCGATCGCACGACTTTTTCTGCATCCGGTGGCAATAGTCCCACAACCGCCGGACATCCGGGTTTAAGAATACCTGCTTTTTCTCTAGCTATTTCGGCGACAGTAGAACCAAGTTGTTGCCAATGTTCGCGGCTGATGGAAGTGATAATGGTGACGAGAGGCTGCGAGCAAACATTCGTAGCATCCAAACGTCCTCCTAAACCAACTTCCACAACTGCGACATCGACTTTTGCTTGAGCAAAATACAACCAAGCAGCTGCGGTAATCATTTCAAACTGAGTTGGTGACTCTTCATCTGGTGAAATTGCTGCTTGAACTTGCAGTAATAATTGGCACAATTCCTCTGAGGAAATAGGCTGTTCGTTGAGGCAAATGCGTTCTGTCCAATCGACCAAATGGGGTGAAATGTAGCGTCCTGTGCGATAACCAGCCTCGGTGAGTACTGAAGAAAGATAGGCACATACGGAACCTTTACCGTTAGTACCAGCAACGTGAATTACCGGGACTTGGTGATGGGGATTGCCAAGATTTGCCAACAGTTTGATAATGCGATCTAATCCCAGATGAACGCCAAAGCGTTGGAAGGGTTGTAGTAAAGAGTCGATGTTCACAAGCAGTTAGTGGTTAGTGATTACTCGTTATTTGTCACAACCAACAATCAATAACTAACAACCACAGAGTAAAACCGACTGTCCCTGTAAAGAGAAACAGCCGATTTAACAGTGATTATACTGAGTCGAATTTATGCTTCCCCGTTGAAAAAGGTTTGAATTTGTCTTAAAGCAGCAGCACCAATGTTAAATGCTGCCCAACCAGCAGCAATGGCAACTGGTGCTAAAACGATCGCTACACGCATATCGATGTTTTCCATATTGAGAACCCCTCTGTTAAGTAGAAATTAAAGTTTTGTCAACTCTTCTCATTTTTATTGTTAGCCGAAGTGGGCAATTTTTCCAGACCCATATGTAAAGAATATTTACAAATTTACTTATTAGAGGCTAGAGGCTAGAGGCTAAAAACTAATAATTAAGAATTATACTTATCCTGATTCCTAATCCAAGCGTCCCTAATCCCTAGTTTCTGTAAAGCCGATATCAGTACCAATACCAGCATGAACCAAAGCTAACTTTTGGTAACGTTCAGCATGTTCGATAAGTTCTGCGGCTTCGGCTTGTGTGACTTGGCGCAGCACTTTCCCAGGAACGCCGGTGACGAGGGACAAAGGGGGTACATTTTTAGTTACCACTGAGCCTGCCCCAATAATGCTACCAGCGCCTACCCGCACCCCGTTTAAAATCACCGCACCAATTCCAATTAAGCTGCCACGTTCAATGTAAGCAGAATGTATCACAGCCCGATGCCCTACGGTTACATAATCTTCTAATATTGTGGGAAAGCCTGGGTCGCCGTGTAGAATTGCCCCATCTTGAATATTGGTGCATTCGCCAATTTCAATGCGTTCCACATCTCCCCTGATCACTGCGCCATACCAAATGCTCACTTTTGCTGCTATGTTTACTGAACCCATAACAACAGCATTGGCTGCAACGAAAGCAGCTTGAGAAATATCGACAGAAGACCAGTAAGAAGCGGTAGACACGATAGAATATGAATATGGTACCCAGGAACACTGGAAAAACTCCAACCTTGGAAGCTGGTTGCACTCAATAGGATATCACGCCGTCAAGCCCCTAGGTTAAGAGGAAACGTGTGAACACCTCCCACTGCAACTTACTTGTCCGTGTAGCAGTAAGTAATTACTCCAAGGAGGCGGAGTAGAAGTGTAAACTAAAACCAATGAATGCTGGTGAAAACAAAAATATGTTTGTACGCACTTCATGATGAATCCAGGCTTGCAGTACCCAATATTTGGTCCAGAAATCCAGTGTCCCCACTGCCGTCAAACAATTCCGGCACTGACACTAACAGATACTTATTTATGTGCTAGGCATGGTGCTTTTGAAGCTGATCCCAAAGATGGAGAATTGATTCATCTTCAGTCGGGGCGTCATTGGCGAAGGTGGAATAATGAATGGTATCGACAACATACCCATCCCGATGGTATTCGCTTTGAAATTCACGAAGCACTAGACAAGCTGTATACTCAAGGATACCGAGCAACAAGGGTAATTATTGCCCGACGGTATCAGGAATTGATGAGTGGCTATTTGGAACGCAGCACACCTTGGCGTTCTGGGCAACAGGAGGGAACATCTGCAAAACTATACGGATTACCAGTAGAGTTCAGCCCCGATACCGCAGAAGAAGCCCGCTGGGAAGTGATAAATTTTGATTTAGAAAAAGAGCCAGGTGTGCCTGTGCGCTATCCTTATTTCAGGTTGTTTGAGTAATGGTCATTAGTCATTAGTCATTTTTCTGGGCGCTAATGAACGCTTTGGAGCGTGAGTGACTCTTAAAGATGCACGGTATGTCTATTAATGACCAATGACTAATGACTAATAACTAAAATTATGCATCACGCTTCTATTCGTACCGCCAATATCCATCGAGCGATCGCCTTTTACGAACAGTTGGGGTTTACAGTCTGTGAACGCTTCACTACAGGCTATACCCTGGCTTGTTGGATGGAAGGCTTGGGTGGCAGAATAGAACTGATCCAAATTCCGGAACCAAAACCTGCCCCAGATGCGTTTGCAGATGAACATTATGTGGGGTATTATCATCTCTCATTCGATATAACTGACAGCACGCCAGATTTGCCTAGCTGGTTAACGAATTTAAAAGAACGTTTGGCGATCGCCTCAGAAAAAGCCGAACAATTGCAACCGCTTGTGGTGCTTTTAGAACCAACACAACAGCAGATAGGATCGCGTATTTACGAAGTTGCTTTTATTGCGGATACTGACGGTTTACCCCTGGAATTTATTCGGGTTTTAGCAAAAATCCACTAAGTGTATCTTCTAATTACTTTTCAGGGTAGAATAATCTTTCTGTGTAGTGTTGCCGAGGCGACAGATTATTGAAAACGATTAAACTGTAGTCCTCAGGAAAAAAATCTGTAAATTCGATTACAGATAAAATTAACAAAATAAATGACCGTGTTTTCCACATTGCATAAATATCGTTTTTCGTTATTAATGTTGAGCGTCTGGCTGATTGCGGTGTTGTTCCTCAGTCATAAACCTGCTGATAGCCAATTTCTAGGGGCTGACAACAAAGTAAATACTCAGCAAACATTAATAGCAAAAAAGCCAATACCCTTAACAGTCACAGAAAACGTCAACAAGACAGTGCTGGAAAATGGTCTAACAATCCTCACAAAAGAAGTGCATACTGCCCCTGTCGTGACTGTGCAGGTGTGGTACAAAGTCGGCTCGCAAAATGAAGAACCGGGAGTAAATGGCATTGCCCATCAGTTAGAACACATGATGTTTAAAGGCACATCATACCGTCCAATTCAATTTGGACGATTGTTTAGTGCTTTGGGCAGCGACTCGAACGCTTTCACTAGCTATGACCAAACAGCATATTATGGCACTGTAGAACGAGAAAAGCTGAAAGCGCTTTTGGTGCTGGAAGCAGACAGAATGCAAAACTCTCTGATTAATGGCGAGCAATTAACCAGTGAGAAGCGGGTAGTAATTTCCGAGTTGCAAGGTTACGAAAATAGCCCTGATTACCGCCTCAATCGTGCCGTAATGCGATCGGCTTTTCCCCACAATGCTTACGGATTGCCTGTAGGTGGCACTAAAGCCGATGTCGAGAAGTTTCAAGTTGAGCAAGTGCGGAAGTATTACCGTAACTTCTACAGTCCCAACAATGCTGTTTTGGTGATTGTCGGGGATTTTGACACGGCAAAAACCTTGAAAGCAGTTCAAGAGATATTTGGGAAAATACCAAAGAAAGTGACGAGTGAGGAGTTAAGAGTTAGTAGTAAAAACACTGTCTCCCCCTCGGACACTCCCCCCCTCGGACACTCTCCTATAGTGTTGCGAGAACCGGGATCTGGGGCGTTGTTGGAAGCGGTGTATCCAGTACCGAATGTGAACCATCCGGATGTGCCAGCGCTGGAGGTGATGGATTACATCTTGACAAATGGACGGAATTCACGGCTTTATCAGGCATTAGTGGAATCAGGTTTAGCTAGTGATGTTAGTGCTTCTGTTGCTAGCTTGCTGGAAGCCGGCTGGTATAAGATTTCGGTGACATTGGCACCTCATCAAGATTTGAAAAAAATTGACTCAGTATTAACTAGTAAAATCGCCAATCTCGCATCCGGGGTGACTCCAGAGGAAGTGAAGCGAGCTAAGACGCAGTTAGAAGCATCTGTAATTTTGAATAACCGTCATATCACCAATCAGGCGATGCAACTGGCTAATGATCAGATAACTACCAATGATTATCGCTACACAGAACGCTATTTAGAAGCCGTTCGCCAGGTGACTAAGGCGGATGTTACCCGTGTGGTAAAAAAATACCTTACTCAAGAAGCTCGCACATTAGGCTTTTTTGAACCAACCCAGAAGCAGGTTAAAGGAAATGGTGGCAAAGCCAATTCTACACAAACTACAGAAAATTTTACTGGCGGCGCACCTGTAGCCCCCGCTGAGGTGATGAAGTATTTACCCCCTGTAGCGACAACAGAAACTGTTAGCAGAGTGCTACCACAACAATTTACATTCGACAACGGTTTGCGGGTATTGCTGTTGCCTGATAAGAGTACTCCAACCGCGACGCTGAGTGGCTATATAAAAGCTGGTAGGGAATTTGATCCACAGGATAAAGCCGGACTAGCGTCTCTTGTGGCAGATAATTTGATGAATGGCACCAAAAGTAAGGATGTCTTGAGTATTGCCCAAGCGTTGGAAGAACGCGGGGCAAATCTGAACTTGGAAACGTACCGCGAAGGTGTGCGAATTCAGGGTAATAGTTTAGCAGGCGACTTGCCCGTCCTGATTCATACTTTTGCAGATGTTGTCAAAAATGCTACTTTTCCCTCAAAAGAGTTGGAAGTAAGTCGAAAACAAGCTTTGACTGCTCTGGAATTGGAATTAGATGATGCGACAGAAGTAGCAGAAAGAACATTTGTACAATCTATTTATCCGCAGAATCATCCTGCACACACCTTTCCCACCGCAGAGAGTTTGCGTCGTATTAGCCGTGAGGATGTGTTTGATTTCAAGGCAAAGCATTATCGTCCAGATACTACAGTGCTAGTGTTGGTAGGAGATTTTGATTTTGCTAAAGTGCGATCGCTTCTGAAAGCTGAGTTTGGTGACTGGCAAGTGAGCGGTAAAGCACCAAAATTAAACTATCCTGCGGTATCAATGCCAGAAAGCGTAGTCAGTGTAAATGCAGTGCTTCCTGGCAAGGCTCAAGCTATAACTTACATGGGTTACAGAGGTATTAACCGTCAAGATCCCAGATATTATTCAGCCTTAGTCTTGAATCAGATTTTGGGTGGTGATACACTTTCGAGTAGGCTAGGAGCAGAAGTGCGCGATCGCCTTGGTCTTACTTATGGAATTTATAGCAACTTCTTAGCAGGAAAGAATGTAGGCACATTTTTGATTGAAATGCAAACCAGTCCAGGAGATGCAATGAAGGCGATCGCCAGCACCCGCCAACTGCTACAACAACTCCATCAGCACGGTGTCAGCACTGAAGAAGTGGAGACAGCTAAACGCACTTTGATTAGCAGCTACACCGTTTCTTTGGCAAACCCAGAGGAATTAACAAAGAGAATTCTGATGAACGAGGTGTATGGACTGGATGAAGCTGAATTGCGTTCTTTTACTCAAAAAATCCTCACAGTCAATCTTGCCCAAGTCAATCAAGCTGCTCGTGAGTTACTTCATCCAGATAAAATCGTGGTAGTGACAGCAGGTCCGGCTGTATTAACACAAGGCATTAAGTAAGAAGGGAAATCGGTACTGGTTAGTAAAAGCGTGGTTAGTGTTTAGTATAACAACCAACAATTAGCCATTACTAATTCTGTATTCGATGAGAAAATTAAATGCCTCACAGCTTAGCACGGTGTCAGACGCAAAATAAGCTAACTTAAATATAGATATTGTTTCTCAATTAATCTAGAAAAATCATTGACTCTTAAGCGGCAAGGCGCAAATAAATATTAATTTACTATGAACATTCTCAGTAACCTGCTTTCTCAAACAGTTCAGCCTAACCTTTCCAAGCGACAACGCAGAGGAATTGAAATTAAATCGCCGCGTGAAATTGAAATTATGCGGCAATCAGCAAAAATTGTCGCTACCGTACTCAAAGAAATTTCTCAGTTGGTACAGCCAGGAATGACCACAGCTGACTTAGATGCTCATGCGGAAAAACGCATCCGAGAAATGGGTGCAACACCTAGCTTTAAAGGATATCACGGTTTTCCTGGTTCTATCTGCTCCAGCATTAATAATGAAGTTGTACACGGTATCCCCAGTCCTAAAAAAATCATCCGTTTGGGGGATGTTTTAAAAGTAGATACAGGTGCTTTTTATCAAGGTTTTCATGGTGATTCCTGCATTACGATTGCCGTGGGAGATGTTACCCCAGAAGCTGCTAAACTGATTCGTATAGCTGAAGAATCGCTTTTCAAAGGCATTGAGCAAGTTAAAGCGGGGAATTACCTAATAGATATTGCTGGGGCAATTGAAGACCATGTAAAAGGTAATGGCTTTAGTGTAGTTGAGGATTTCACCGGACACGGTGTTGGTCGCAACTTGCATGAAGAACCTTCAGTTTTCAACTTCCGCACACGGGAAATGCCAAATGTCAAGCTGCGTGCAGGGATGACGTTGGCTATTGAGCCAATTCTAAATGCAGGTTCTAAGGTGACGCGGACTTTATCTGACCGTTGGACAGCTGTAACGGTGGATAATTCTCTCTCGGCTCAGTTTGAGCATACCGTTTTAGTGACGGATACTGGCTACGAGATTTTAACTGACCGTTCTCTAGTTTAACTTTGTAGTAAGGACTTTAGTCCTTATTTTTTAAAATGAGGACTAAGTACAATTTTGCGTAAAAAAATAGCCTTTTTAAACGCAGAGTCACGCAGAGGTAAGCGCAAAGGTACGCAGAGTTTTCCTTCAGATTTTCGTTATGAACTTATACAATGTTGTACTAAGGACTTTATTGATTGTTTGATAAGATGAGGACTGAAGTCCTCACTACTTAAGAAATAATTCAGAAAAAGGTATTTGAATTTCCGGAAAAGCTAAAGGTGCTAAAGCTGCATTTAATTGAAGAATTATTTCTGTTTTATAGCCTGATGTAGTTGGATTGCGGTAAATATAAACTTGGCGGTTTTCAATATCTAAAATCCAGTACTCAAGTATATTAGCTTTAGCATAGATAGGAGCTTTTTCTTCTCTATCAAAAGTTAAAGTAGTATAAGCAACTTCAATCAACAAAAAGATTTCTTTAGAACAGGGGTGATGGTCGCTATAAGCACCAGCATCAATGCGAACTACAGCGATATCTGGTTCGGGTTCTGAGGTAGATAAAGTAATGGGTAATTGCATCCGCACATAAGCAATACCATAGAGAATATCTTTAAGATAATCAGATGTTCGTTGTGTGGTAGCTGCATGAGGTGGTTTTTGTGGACTCATTTGGATGATGCGACCTTCTAAAAGCTCAACTTTGTCGTTAGCAGTAAGAATCCCAGCATCTATCATCCGATGATATTCCTCTACTGTCCACAAACGGTTTTTAGTAGCGGTCATAATCATTATCCCTTTTTTTGTATTTTATAATTGTTCAGAATGCCTGAGCAAAGTTCCACCTGGGGTATTCAAGCAATAGTAATATAAAGATTATTGTCAAGTGTTCTATGTTAAAAAACAACTATGCATAGAATTAGTAATTTATACGAGTTGAGCTAAATTTTTAACTTCGGGATGACTCTGTAGTGGCTTTGGAACAAGAATGAATCAAATTGACTTAGCTTTTACCCCCGCATTGCAGCAAGCAGAATTAATTCGTCAGCGTCAAGTGTCACCGTTGGAGTTGGTGGAATTATATCTAGAACGAATTCAGCGCTTAGATCCGCAGTTAGGAAGTTATTTTACGGTAATGGCAGAGAGTGCGATCGCCGATGCCGAAGCCAAAACAGAAATGTTGTCTGGGGGTGGGGGAACTTCATCCCTACCACCATTTTTTGGGGTGCCGATTTCGATTAAAGACCTTAACCCGGTGGCTGGTGTTTCTTGTACCTACGGGAATCCGGCGTTGTTGAATCAGATTGCAGAATATGATGATGGGATAGTGACGCGGATACGCTCCGCTGGGTTTGTTGTTTTGGGTAAAACTGCGACTTCAGAACTTGGTTCATTTCCTTACACAGAGCCTAAGGGTTTTCCCGCAACAAGAAATCCGTGGAATTTGGAATATACTCCCGGTGGTTCTAGTGGAGGGGCAGCGGCAGCACTAGCAGCGGGATTGTCTGCGATCGCGCAAGGTTCCGATGGTGGCGGATCGATTCGCGGTCCTGCGGCTTGTTGTGGTTTGGTGGGCATCAAGCCATCCCGAGGAAGAGTGTCTCAGGCACCAGCAGGCGATCGCCTCAGTGGAATTGCCACCAATGGTCCAATAGCCCGTAATGTAGCCGATGCAGCCGCTCTTTTGGATGTCATGTCTGGCTATGTCACCGGCGATCCTTACTGGTTGCCCGATCCAAAACCATCATTTCTCACTGCAAGTAAGGAAAAAATTGGTGCTTTGCGAATTGCCTTTGGGACTAGCATTGCTCCCTTAGGAAAAGCTGACGCAGTGTGTCAGCAAGCTGTGATGCAAACAGTTAAGTTATTAGAAGAACTCGGTCATACAGTTGAAGAACAATGCCCGGATTTTAGCGGTTTAGTTGAGCCATTTCAAGTTGTCTGGCAATCTAGCGTGGCTGCGTCCGGAATTCCGGCTGAAGTTTTGCAACCCGTGAATCGCTTTTTGTTAGCGCGAACCGGTTCGGCTGGTGAATATCTGCGAGCAGTTTTTCAAATGCAGATGGTGTCGCGGCAAATTGTAGCGTTTTTTGACACTGTGGATGTATTGGTATTGCCAGTTTATCTGCATTCACCAATCCGCGTTGGGGAATGGGCAAATTTGAGTGCAGAAGAGACATTCCAAAGAATTATACACTGGATTGCACCTTGTCCACCAGCTAATGCTACTGGACAACCAGCGATCGCCATTCCAGTTGGTTTTGACGATAATAATTTACCTATGAGCGTTCAGTTAATCGGCAAACCTGCGGCTGAAGCTACTCTCATCAGCCTAGCAGCGCAACTGGAAGCCGTCTTACCTGCGATTTCCCATCCTCCAGCATTTGCGACATAATGCAAAAATGATTTTAGGGCATGGGGCATGGTAAAAATATAATTACTTTTGTTTATGCCCACTTACTTAAATATTTTTTTACTAATAAATAATATCATGTCCGCCAAATCACACATCTTGTAGAGACGTTCCGGTGGAACGTCTCTACTATGGTTTCAAGAATTTTTACACTGTTTACCGCTAGGTGTAGCATCGGGATAGTAGGTGATAATTGCGTTTTCTTTTCTCACAAAAATAGTAGGAAAAGTTTTACCGGTCTCCGCATCCCTTGTATAGCAACCGCTAGGGCGGTTAGGACGCCAGGTGCAGGACATACTCCATTGCAT
>CAXTNZ010000148.1:0-3631 GCA_964245695.1 uncultured bacterium
CCCCCTCTACTAGCGCAGACGGTGTGGGAAACTGATGAAGTGCAGGTGATTGATGATGTAGCAAAGGATGAGCGTATTCAGGGCGATACTCCTGAACTCTTGAGTCGCGCGGCTGCTTTCGCTACAGCTAACATTTGCTCTAGCTTGGTAGTACCGCTGATTTGCCGACAAGAACTTATGGCAGTGCTAGCGCTGCACCAATGTTACCAGCCTCGCCTCTGGGAGGAGGACGAGGTGCAGTTGGTGTTGATGGTGGCGGATCAGGCGGCTCTAGCTTTATCTCAGGCTCATACTTACGAGCAAGTGCGTGCGCTTGCGAAGCGGGAAGCGCTAATTAATACTATTACTAGCGCGATTCGCTCTAGCTTAGACCCTGAAGATATTTTTGCGGCTATCACCCAACAATTAGGACAAGCCTTACAAGTCGATGGCTGTGTTCTGTCTTTGTGGACCGAGTCTGATGAGTTTGTCCAGTGTGTGGGCTTGTATGAAAGTTCTGACAATCCAAAGGATTTTTTCAAGCTAGCTTCTTTTGAGGAATTAAGTAACAATAATTACTATAAAAAGCAGCAATTACCCCAGTCTCTAGCACCGATTCAGGGGAATGCAATTCTGCAAGAAATGTTGCGGACACAACAGCCGGTGGTAATTATGGATATGAGCCAGTGTCCGCCAGAAATCAAAGGGTTTGATTTGCCTTTGAGAGGAAGAGCGCGATCGCTCATGGTTGTTCCCTTACTAGCTGATGGCAAAAGCATCGGTAGTATTACTTTGCGTCAAGATAATCGAGCGCGCTCTTGGCTGCCTACAGAAATTGAGTTGGCGAAAGCAGTTGCATCTCAAGCGGCGATCGCTGTGCAGCAGTCTCATTTATACCAAAAAACTCGCGAACAAGCTGAACGTTTGCTGGAATTAGATAAACAAAAAACTGAATTTTTCCAAAATATCTCCCACGAGTTTCGCACGCCCATAACCTTAATTCAAGGACCTTTAGAGGCGGCGGTGGCGACAAAAGAGGGCTTGTCTTACGCCCAAAGTGCGATCGCCCTACGCAACTCCCGCCGTCTGCTGCGACTGGTAAATCAACTACTGGATTTGCAACGCCTAGATGCTGGAAGGATGCAGCCTAGTTTCCGTCCCTGCGATTTAGTTGAATTTGTCAACCAAATTGTCGAATCGTTTCGCCCCTACTGCGAGAAAAAGAAACTGCATCTAATCACCGACTTGGAAGCATCGCCTACAGTGTATTTGGATATAGAAAAATTCGACAAAGTGCTTTACAATCTTTTGTCGAATGCGATGAAATTTACCGACGTAGGTGGCACTATTACTGTGAGATTGCAATCTGAAGGCGATCGCTGTAGATTGCAAGTCCAAGACACGGGAATTGGCATTGTACAAGAACAAATTCCCCACTTATTTGAACGCTTTCGCCAAGCTGAAGGAACTGAAAACCGTTCCTATGAAGGTAGCGGTTTGGGTTTAGCTTTAGTAAAAGAACTGGTGGAAATGCACGGCGGCAAAGTCACTGTGGAATCAGTTTACGCAAATGGTACTACTTTTAACCTATTTCTGCTCAGTGGTTACGCTCATTTACCAATAGATAAGGTGTTGTCAGCGCCTTGTAAACTGAATACCAGCCGCTTTAGCGGGGAATTTGCTGATTTAGAATTGCAATCAACAACAGAAGAATTTAAAAGTATAAAAAGAGATTCATTAAACAGTATTAACATTGAAAATTCCGATTTGAAGACTGGGGACTCAATTTTGGTCGTAGACGATAACCCAGATTTGCGGGCTTATGTATCTGAGATTCTCCGCGCCAATGGCTATCGCGTGCAGACAGCTAGTAACGGTTCCGAAGGGTTCCTCATGGCTAAGGAAATTTCACCATGCTTAATTGTCAGCGACTTGATGATGCCTTTGGTGTCAGGATTGGAGATGATTCGGATGATCCGCAACGAGGAGAAGTTGAAAGGAATACCAATCATCTTGCTGACGGCGAAAGTTGATGAAGAAACCCGCATAACCGGCAGAGAACATGGCGCAGATGCTTATTTAGCTAAGCCATTTAATGATCGGGAATTAAGCGCGGAAGTACGAAATCTCTTAGCTTTGAAGGAAAACGAACGACGAGTTTTGCAGTTAAATACTTACCTGACAGAATCGGTGCTTAAGCGCTTTTTGCCACCTGCATTGGTGAAAAAAGCCGCAGATGGAGATTTAGTCCTGGATTTGCGACCGGAACCGCGTTTGATTACAGTTTTGTTTAGTGACATTGTCGGTTTTACCCAGCTATCAAATACCCTCAGATCGCGTCGTGTGGCGGAGTTGCTAAATGAATATTTAGAATCTATGACAAAAGTTGTGTTTGATAATGGCGGCACTGTCGATAAATTTATGGGAGATGGTATCTTGGCTTTATATGGAGCGCCGGAAGAACTAACGCCTAATGAACAAGTGCGTCGCTCGATCAACACAGCCAGAGGAATGCACCGCTCATTGATTCAGTTGAACGAGCGCTGGCGAAAGCAAGGTATATTCGACTTTGACGGAGGTGTTGGGTTACAGTTTCGCTGTGGCATCCACCAGGGTACAGCAGTTGTGGGGATGTTTGGTAGCGCTGAACGTGCCGATTATACTGCGATAGGTCCGAGTGTGAATATTGCAGCTAGGTTGCAAACGGCTGCTGTTCCAGGTACTATCCTAGTTTCTGCTGCCGTTGCAGATTATTTGCAAGAAGATGAAATAATTAAAGGTAGTCCGCTAGAACTTAAAGGAGTAGATGAGACAGTTCTAACTTTTGCTGTTAAACCAGAAATAAATAGTTAATCGATAATGGCTAATAGCCAATTGCTAATAGCTAATTGCTTTGAATATGACACAATCGGTTGACCAAACTCCAACAGCAATAACATGGAGGCGACACAAAGATCCACCCAGTTTGTGGATTGCTGTAGTTACAAGTTCAGTGGCGCTGCACTTGCTGGTATTCTGGCTGATGCGCTCATCTAATGTGTTTAGCCCGTGGTTTCCACAGCAAGATCAAGCCGCTATTCCTATTGAGATTGTGGAGATTTCTCCCACAGCAACATCGACACCCAAACAAAAATTAAAAGCCAAAACAGTCTCTCCACCACCATCCACAAATAAACAGTCAACAGCCGCGCCTTTACCAGAGCGATCGCAACTCACGCCGAGAAATCAAAATTCTGGCGGGATAAATTTTGCTGCTCGTCGCCAGCAAAGGAAAAGTAACACTTTTACCTCTAAATCTAATACCCAAGTTCCTCAACAATCAGTTCCCATTCAACCCACCCCGACACGGACACCAACATTAACATCGACACCCAAACCCAAACCCAAACCAAAACCTACAGATTCATTTGGAAATCTTCCTTGGAATCGTCGACGTGACGAACTCAGCCTGGGGAAGCCAACGCCTTTACCATCATTTACGCCGATTGAACCGCGCGATTCAAGAGTTTCAGATCCTTTCACCAGGAGAAATCGACCAACGCCAATCAGCGAAGATTCGCCAACTCCCACCCGGAGAACTCCACGACAACCAATCGCCGAAGATTCGCCAACTCCCACCCGGAGAACTCCACGACAACCAATCGCCGAAGAT
>CAXTNZ010000148.1:3731-17126 GCA_964245695.1 uncultured bacterium
GCCAACTCCCACCCGGAGAACTCCACGACAACCAATCGAGGAAGATTCGCCAACTCCCACCCGGAGAACTCCACGACAACCAATCGAGGAAGATTCGCCAACTACGACTCGGAAAACTCCTCAACCGCAAACAGGCGAAGATTCACAAACTCCAAGGAAAACTCCTCAACCGCAAACAGGGGGAGGAATAATAGCTATTTCGCGTTTTGTAACTCCAGAAGAACAGAGGAGTTTGATGGGACGAAATGCTCCTCCTAAAGGTCTGATTCTACCTGAACATATAGGCAGTAACGAAAAACAAATTAACTCAATTTCCCTCAAACCCAATTTGGATCTTCCAGAGGGAGAGTTTTTAGCTAGCTTGGTGATTGATAAAAATGGTAATTTTGTACAAGCTGAAGTTGTAGATCCTGCGATCGCACCAGGGGAAAGACGCAAATATCAGGAATTCGCTAACTCTATTTTCCAAGGCGAGAAATTTCAGCCTCCTCGTTCTACAAATGGTACACCACCACCAGACTTTACCAATCGGTTTGTACGTATCAAAATACAGCGTCGTTAACTTCAATTAATTGCTTGAGTTTTCGCAAAAATTGTGTTATATTATTTAGGTTGGAAATTTGCGGGCGTAGTTTAGTGGTAAAACTTTAGCCTTCCAAGCTAATAATGCGGGTTCGATTCCCGCCGCCCGCTTTGTGAATGAAATTGGTTGTTTATTGTGAGTGCTTTTTTAGCGCTATAGACGCGCAGCGGCTTCCCGGAGGGTAGCGCTTACTACGAACTAATTATTAGCGATGCTGCATCTATTAAAAATGCAGCATCAGCAATGTTGAATCTTTAACCAAAACGACCGCTAATGTACTCTTGGGTAGCTTTTTGCTTCGGTTCATTGAAAATTAATTCGGTTCTGTCGTACTCCACTAAGTAGCCCATACGAGCACCTTTTTCTGTGGGTTCAACATTAAAAAATGCCGTGTAATCAGACACCCGTGTTGCTTGTTGCATGTTGTGGGTGACAATGACGATGCTGTATTCCTCTTTGAGTTGAGTGATCAGTTCTTCAACTCTTAGGGTGGAAAGGGGGTCAAGAGCAGAACAAGGTTCATCCATCAGAATAACATCTGGTTGCACAGCGATCGCCCGCGCAATACACAAGCGCTGCTGTTGTCCACCAGACAAAGATAAGCCACTTTGCTTCAGTTTATCTTTGACTTCATCCCACAAAGCTGCTTGTCTGAGACTGCGTTCTACCAATTCATCCATATCACCTTTGTAGCCGTTGATTTTAGCTCCAAAAGTAATGTTGTCATAAATTGATTTGGGAAACGGGTTCGGTCTTTGAAACACCATCCCAATCCGACGACGCACTTCTACAGGGTCGATGTCTGGTGCGTACAGATTTTTATCATTGTAAAATATTTTGCCTTCTGCCCGGAAGCTGTCAATTAAGTCGTTAAGCCGGTTGTAGCATCGCAACAAAGTACTCTTACCACAGCCAGAAGGTCCGATAAAGGCTGTCACCTTATTTTTCGGGATATTTAGCCAAACATCTTTTACGGCTAAGAAACTGCCATAGTAAACGTTGACACCCTCTGTCCGTAATACTGTTTCCGTGTCCTTGACTGTACCAATGTTAGTAGTCATAAATACTCAGATTTAAGTTTTGTAAAACAGGCTGGCAACCAGCCATGTTGGTAACTATGCTGTTTGTCTTATCATCTTGTCACCAACTCGCATGGGACATTTCTCTTGATATCTCAAAATCTTCCCTAAGGTAGATGTCAATCTACATTTATTTTTTCCATTGATTATAACCTTCTCGATTGGCTTTATTTACTAAGCTTTCTCACGAGTAGCCCAACGAGTGATGATACTGGTTAATAAAACCAACAACACTAATATCAAAGATGCTGCCCAAGCTAGTGACTGCCAATTTTTAAATGGAGATATAGCATAATTGTAAACCAAAACAGCCAGGGAAGCTGTGGGTTTGAATAAGCCATCAGGCCAAAACGGGGAGAATAAAGCAGTAAAAAGTAAAGGTGCTGTTTCTCCAGATGCGCGGGCGATCGCCAGCGTCGATCCAGTTACAATTGCTGGTAGAGCAGCTGGCAAAACTACATGCGCCACCGTTTGAAACTTACTTGCACCGATACCAACTGCTGCTTGGCGCAAATCAGACGATACTAATTGCAAAGATTCATCCGTAGTTCGCAGAATAATTGGTAACATCAAAATTGAGAGAGCAGCGCCTCCAGCTAAAGCGGAGTAGGAACCTAACCCCAGCTTATTGAATGTGAGAACCACAATCCCATAAGCAAATACCCCGGCAATAATCGACGGAACTCCACTGAGAACGTTAGTAGCAAAACGTATTACCCGCGCTGTCTTTCCTGAGCTAAACTCTGTTAAATAAATTGCCGCCATCACTCCCATAGGAATGCTAATTGCTGCGGCGATTCCTACCATTAAAATTGTTCCCAAAATTGCATTACCAAAGCCGCCACCTTTTCTTAGAGGTGGTGGTGGTAGTTCGGTAAATATGCTGAGATTGAGACTGCTAAAGCCTTGGAAGATAACGTAACCAAGCACCGCAACCAGCGGTATAATCGCCATTACTGCACAAATAAAAGCAATAACGGTCATGATTGTGTTGAACATCGTCCGAGGAGACGAAGGAGCGCGAGTCAGACTACCAGCGCTATATCCGCTAGGAGAATTTTCGGAAAAATTAGAAGCCATATAAAACCAATTATTTACAGCCGCTTGACTCTAAGAACGATTAACTCTGCCAAGATGTTGACAATCAGCGTCAACACAAATAGCACTAAGGCAGCGTACATTAAAGATGCAACTTGCAAACCACCAGCTTCAGCAAATTGGTTTGCTAGTAGAGAAGAAATCGTATTCGATGGCGCAAATAACGAGGTACTAATGTTGTTGGAGTTACCAATCAACATGGTGACAGCCATAGTTTCGCCCATCGCCCGACCAAGTGCAAGCATCACAGCACCCACAATCCCAGAAAAGGCTGCTGGGATGAGAACTTTCAAAATTGTTTCCCAGCGAGTTGCTCCCAACCCTATAGCTGCTTGACGCAAGCTAGGAGGTACAGAAATCAGCGCATCGCGGGAAATTGCCGTAATAATTGGCAAAGTCATGATGGCGAGGATAAATCCCGCAATCAATAAATTTGGACCTGTAGGTGCAGTGCTAAAAATTGGCAAAAAGCCAAAAGAAGCATTCAGCCATTTTCCGAAGCTGGTTAACGGGGGAACCAAGACGAAGATACCCCATATACCATAGACAACGCTGGGAATTGCTGCTAGCAGTTCTACTAAGAAAACTAGTACCAGCTTGACTTTGGGTGGGAGAAAATTCTCGCTGAGGATAACAGCGGTACCAACACCAATGGGTACAGCTATCAACAAACCGATAAACGAACTCATTAGAGTTCCGTAAACTTGAGGCAGTACGCCATAATCGTCATTAACTGGATTCCAAGCGCTTTTACCGAGAAAGCTCAAACCAAACTTTTGGATTGCTGGTAGCGCTCCTACGGCAACTTGGAATGCTATCCACAATAAAGTAAAGGCGATCGCGAAAGCAAAAATCCGAGTCAGCCAAACAAAGCCAATATCTAGTGACTTTTCTGCTTCCGAGCGTTGTCTAAGTCCTGATGGAATATTCTGGGATTGTGTGGTCATACGAACGCAAGCCAATCAAATAAGCGGAAATGCGGGAGCGAACCTTTATTAGTCAATGGTCAATGGTCAATAGTGCAAAAACTTTTGACTCTTGACTTTTGACTCTTGACTTTTCTTTCTACTATTTGCTAGCGCTGTTATTATTGCTAGCCCCAACAGCTATTTTATAATCTGGGCTGATGGCATCGGCAGCTGCTGCTACTTTAGTAACCACCGTTGCAGGTAAAGGAACATATCCCAATTCTTGAGCCTGTTTCTGACCATCAGTCAAGCCATACTCAATCATTGCTTCCACCGCTTTGGCTTTTGCTGCATCAGCATATTTTTTGTGAGCCAAAATCCAGGTGTATGTAACGATAGGATAAGAATCTGCACCTTCTGGATCTGTGATAAAGGCACGCAAGTCTGCTGGTAAAGTTACTGATTCTAAGGTTTTGGCTGCGGACTGATCGCTAGGTGTGACGAAGTTACCAGCTTTATTTTGCAAAGTGGCAAATTTAAGATTGTTTTGTTTGGCGTAGCCGTACTCAGTGTAACCAATTGAACCTTGAGTTTGTGTAACTTGAGCTGTCACACCTTCATTACCTTTGGCACCAACTCCCACGGGCCATTTTACACTTTTGCCATCGCCAACTTTAGTTTTCCATTCTGGGCTAATCGCGCTGAGGTGTTTTGTAAACACGCCTGTAGTACCGCTACCATCAGAACGATATATAACTGTGATTGGCTGTTTGGGAAGTTTTGCACCAGCGTTAGCAGCGGCAATTTTCGGATCGTCCCAAGACTTAATTTTGCCGAGTAAGATATCTGTGTAAACTGCCCGTGGTAGCTTGAGGTCTGGCACATCTGGCAGGTTATAAGCCATAACAATGCTACCAGCAGTCATTGGCAGCAACAATACGCCTTGGTCTGCTGGTATCTTGCTGATTTCCTCATCCTTCATCGCTACGTCGCTGGCACCAAAGTCTACAGTACCTTTGGTAAATTGCTCAACCCCAGCACCGCTACCAACTGACTGATAGTTTACTTTCAGGCTGGGATATTTTTTGTTTAATCCATCGAACCAACTCAGATAAAGCGGTGCTGGGAAAGATGCACCTGCACCAGTTAATGTGACACCTGGACCAAGATCCAATTTACCTGGGCTGGTAGCAGTAGTCTCAGTAGCAGTACCAGAAGGTGCTTCTTTAGTGCCAGGATTTTCTGCGGTTTGCTTTCCGCCGCCGCACGCAGCTAGGCTCATTGTCAGTGCTAACACTGAGATGGAAGCTGTCAATTTATTCTTTTTTATTACATTAAGCTGTGATAGCATGGCTGTGAAGTTTAGGTAAATTTTCAGGGGTGCGTTTCTAAGATACCGCTCTAGGGTAAACAGAAGGTTAACAAAGTAAAAAAAGCTTAGCTTGTTTATCTGAAAATGAAAAATTTAATTAGCCCATTTTATGATATAGTTTATACCTTTATAGGAGTTATGGACTGTACAAATTAACCATAATGTGGGTTAGGAGATTTCGTCGTTTTCAGCGCTGGGCACAAAGAAAGAGAAAGGTAGAATATTTGTGGTGTTAGATGCTTGACAATGTGGTATTGGCTATTCTGTGCTGTGCCCCTAGGAATAATCTGTACTACACGCAATTGATAACCGCTATATTTGTAACAGGCATGATCGTGAAATGCTATCACAACTTGAGGCGCTTCTCAATCCCTGTTTTGCTCAAAAACCAAAAACGCATTCATAAGAGTGATCCATAAAAATAAATGCCCGGTCTGTGTGTTTACCTTATCGTAGGTATCCTTGGAGCACTTGTTTGAGGGACTGGGCATTTATTTCTTCGCAGTATGCTAAAATGTGCTACTTCTTAATGATGTAAGCACAAATTCTCGCTCAAGTATTCATACTTACTTATGCCGGTTGCTGTTGCTGAAAGCCTGTTGCCTTTTCCCTGTTGCCTTGTAAATGTTTGCCGCTTCCAATCAATTATTATGGTCCATGATTGGCTTACTCCTGACAATGGGTGGCACCTTCTTAGAAGCCTATGGCATCACTTTACCTTGGAGTTGGAGTCAGCATAAAATTGAGACCTTTTCTTTAGGTGTCTCCTATCAAATTGGCGCGGTGCTGCTGGTAGGTTGTTTAGGAGGCAAAAATGCTGGTGCGCTATCGCAAATTGCCTATTTAGTTATGGGGTTAACCTTATTACCGGTTTTTGCCGAAGGTGGCGGTATCGGTTATGTTAAGCTGTCTCAGTTTGGCTATCTGTTGGGTTTTATTCCAGGAGCTTGGATTTGTGGCTATGTCGCTTTTAAAGCTAGACCTCGATTGGAAACTCTGGCGTTTAGTTGTTTTTGCGGCTTGTTAACTGTCCACATCTGCGGTATTACTTATTTGATTATCAGCTATGTTTTTCAGTGGAAAGGTACAGAAACTCTACCCCTGATGCAAGCGATCGTCAGATACTCCTGGATTGCTCTACCAGGGCAACTAGTTGTAGTCTGTGCCGTCACCGTAATAGCATATGTGCTACGACACTTAATGTTTTATTAGTTCTTTGTCAAAAGTCCTTTGTCAAAAGTCCTTTGTCAAAAGCTAATCACCATTGACTATTGACTATTGACCATTGACTAGTGACTAATTTGCCATGCGTTTAAAAAATCGCCTCTTCTGGATCGCTGCCTTAATTGCTTTTTTCTTTGACCAACTGACAAAATACTGGGTGGTGCAAACCTTTAGTTTGGGACAGACACAACCACTCTTACCGGGGGTATTTCACTTTACCTACGTCACAAACACTGGAGCGGCTTTTAGTCTGTTAACTGGGAAAGTAGAGTGGTTGCGGTGGCTATCTTTGGGAGTTAGTTTGGCATTAATAGCCGTGGCTTGCTTTGGTCCAGCCTTATACTTTTGGGATCAGCTCGGCTATGGCTTGATTTTAGGCGGAGCGATGGGCAATGGCATAGATCGCTTTGTTTTAGGCTACGTCGTTGATTTTATCGATTTTCGATTGATCAACTTTCCTGTATTTAATGTGGCAGATTCATTTATTAGTATCGGCATTGTTTGCCTACTGATTGCCTCGTTCCAAAAAACACCTGCTTCCAGTCGTAGGTAGCGTTGACATTACCCAAGCTTAGTGTTAAAATCCTTTCTTCAAACGGTAGACACGCGCTTGGGTACTAAGCAAATACAGGCTGATTTTGCTCTGCAAAAGCCTGCTTACTCGTTTGCAGAAACCGAAGGGTAAGCAAGCTCTATTTGATGTTTATCGATTTGTTTCATAACAGCAGTCAACATGCTGTTTGTGTGCCGCCGCAAATTGATAGTCGGTACGCAGAAAAACTGACTATCATCAGCGGCAACTTAATACCTTACCAAATCCGGTTTTTAATCCGCTTTATTTTATCATCCGCTCACAGAAAAAGCTGAGGCTCTGCTTCCTCAGTAGACACCCCTAACCGTTGATATCACCCTGTTCGTCAGGCTTCAAAACGTCTGAGCGGGTTTTGTTTGTTTGCCAGTGTCTCAATAGACTGCGGCTTGAAAGCGGGTTGGAAAAATGGATTTAGTATCAGATGATGCCTAAATTAGCGTGAAGAACCACCCATACTAGGAGATGTTTCCGAACCGGAGTTTGGAAGTGTACTGGGACTGGTGCTTGGTTCGGTAGTGCTGCCTGGGGTGAGCGAGCCACTTGGCTTTGTTTCTGATGATGGAGTTAAGCTGCCAGGAGCTGGAGTTAATTTGTTGCTACTGCCAGGTATGCTGGTGTCCGGAGCGGTAGTGCTGCCCGGTGTGCTGGTGTCAGGAACCGCTGTGCCGGGAACTGGAGTGATTTGGCTTGGGCTGCTGGTGTCAGGAGCCGTTGTGCTTCCTGGATTGCTGGAGTCAGGAATCACTGTGCCAGGAACTGTGATTTTGCTGGGATTGTTAGTGTCAGGAGGAGGCGTTATACTGCCTGGAGTCGTGGACTCAGGAGCTGTGGTGCTACCTGGTGCAGTTGTGCTGCCGGGATTGCTGTTTTCAGGAGTCACTGTGCCGGGAGTGCCGCTGTCCGGACCCGTCGTACTGCCAGGACCTGGAGTGATTTGGCTGGGACTGCCAGAAGGAGCAGGAGCCGTTGTGCTGCCCGGTGCGTTGGGGTCAGTTGTTGTGCCTGGTGAATTAAAGTTGCCAGGAGCGTTGTCAGGCCCTGTTGGTGTTGTGCTTCCTGGTGTTGGGTTGTTACCAGGAGTGACACTGCTATCAGGAGTCGAGGTGCTGCCCGGTGCAGTTGTGCTGCCCGGTGCAGTTGTGCTATCAGGAGTCTTGGTGCTGCCTGGAGTACTTTGAGTGGCTCCAGCGGTGCTTCCTTGACAACGGGAATTGAGTGGGAAATTCTTACAGAGAATTTCCATCGCATCAGCATTCAGCTTGATTTCCGTTGGTTGGCTGCTAGTGGATTCGCTAATTAGCTGTCTTGTTTCAGGGAATTTGGTTGATTGAGCAACAGCAACATTGCTAGTAACTGCCAGGGTAAAGGCTGTACCTATTAGGGTAAGATATTTTCCCTTCATGTTATTTAACCTCAACGGAACACTGCGCCCATTAAAACAGACAATTGTAATTATGAAATCTTCCTAAATGAAGATGTGTATTTTTAATTCCAAATATATGTAAATTTTAAAGCGATAAAATTTACATCATCTGTAACCAAATTGATAGTTTATATCAATACCAACTAGAAAGCACTCTTCTTGGTTCGGAAACTAGACAAAGTAGAAAAAATAAGGATTATAGAGCTTGGGTAATAATTGTAGAGCTAAAAAAAGTAATAAATTGAACAAACGAATTACGAATGCTAGATATGATATTGGTGTCAGATAAACTCGGAGCAATTCCGTACAACCAAATTTTGCTTTGGCTTATGAGTAAAATGGTGGAGTACCAGCATCGAGATTGCAGGTCGCCAGATTTGTTGACTAATAACCGTGGTGTGAATAGCCGATGAGTTCCCCCCCCCAACCCCCTCAAAAGCCAAAAACTTTGCTTGGTCAGGTGACTCAAGCAGTACAAACAATTCAAGCTAGGGTTGATTTTTCCAAACTGGCGCTAAGACCTAATGCCAGAGTACCAGAACTATTGGTGCAGGATGCGGGGGCGGATAAGGCAGAAGTATATCCGCTGTTGGGCGATCGCTACATGCTAGGTCGCAGTTCCAAATCCTGCGATATCGTCATCCGCAACCCAGTTGTCAGCCAAATTCACTTGTCACTGTCGCGGGATTCTACTCAACGGACTCCGGTTTTCGTCATTAAAGATGAAAACTCAACTAATGGCATTTATCGCGGCAAACGTCGTGTCACTTCCCTAGAACTGCGTCACGGTGACATCCTCACCCTAGGACCGCCAGAACTCGCCGCTTCCGTGCGGTTGCAATACGTCGATCCACCACCTTGGTATGTAAAAGGCGCAACTTGGGGTGCTTACGGTGTTGGTGGTGTTACTGCACTATTAGGGTTGGTGATTGGCGTGGAATCGCTGAAATTTTCGGTAAGACCGCTACCCACAGCCACTCGCGCCCCAGTGATTGTTTACGCCCGTGACGGACAAAAGCCACTACGTGAGCCTCGCTCTACTGCTCACATAGACAAAAAGCGGTTGTCAGATTTTGGTCCTTATTTGCCTGCTGCTATAGTAGCCTCGGAGGATAGCCGTTATTACTGGCACTTTGGGGTTGACCCCTACGGCATTTTGCGAGCAGTGCTGATTAATAGCCGCAGCGGCGATGTGCAGCAAGGTGCTAGTACTGTTACCCAGCAAGTTGCGAGAAGTTTGTTCCGCGATTATGTAGGCAGTCAGGACTCACTTGGGCGAAAATTGCGGGAGGCAATTGTCGCCCTAAAGTTAGAAACGTTTTACAGTAAAGATGAAATTTTACTGACTTACTTAAACAGAGTGTTTTTGGGGGTGGATACATCGGGGTTTGAGGATGCAGCCCGATTTTACTTTGATACGTCGGCAAAAGAATTAACTTTGGCGCAAGCGGCGACGTTAGTGGGAATTTTACCCGCACCCAATGGCTTCGATTTTTGTGGAGAAGGTCGAAATAAGCTACAAGCAATCGAATACCGCAATCGTGTGTTGAAGCGGTTGCTGGAAATGGGCAAAATCAAACAAGATGAGTATAACCGCGCTAGGCGATCGCCTATCGAAGTTAGCCCCAAAGTCTGCGAACAGCAAGCCAAAACAATTGCACCCTATTTTTACAGTTATGTCTTTCAAGAACTCAAATCGATTTTGGGGGAAGACCTAGCGACAGAAGGGAACTTTATTATTGAAACTCAGCTAGATCCAGAGTATCAACGTCAGGCAGAAGCTGCGTTGCGTAATTCAGTTAACAACGGGGGAGGAACTTTTGGTTTTTCCCAAGGGGCGATGGTGACTCTTGATTCCAGCACTGGTGCAATACTCGCTATGGTAGGCGGGACTGATTACAAAAAAAGTCAGTTTAATCGTGCTGTCCAAGCCAAAAGACAACCAGGTTCCACCTTTAAACTCTTTACTTACACCGCCGCTATCGAACAAGGAATTTCACCAAGTGAGTCGTATTCCTGCTCTCCTTTGCGTTGGCAAGGCTTTACCTACAAACCCTGTCGGACTAGTGCTGGTAGTTTAGATATTGCTACCGGTCTTGCCCTTTCAGAAAACCCGATCGCCTTACGGGTTGCTAAGCAAATCGGGCTGAATAAAGTAGTAAAAATGGCGCAGCGTTTAGGGGTAAAATCTCCCCTCGATCCAGTTGCCGGCTTGGTGATAGGTCAAAGTGTAGTTAATGTTACGGAGATGACTGGTGCTTTTGGTGCCATTGGCAATCGTGGTGTCTGGAATCGTCCCCATGCAATTAGCCGGATTCTGGACAGCAGTGATTGCAAAGACCGCAATGACTTAAAA
Source organism: uncultured bacterium (assembly GCA_964245695.1). GTDB lineage: Bacteria > Cyanobacteriota > Cyanobacteriia > Cyanobacteriales > Nostocaceae > Hassallia. The sequence continues at coordinate 14,367 of CAXTNZ010000148.1, forward strand.
ACTTGCCGCGTCATCTACTCCTTCGACCAAGATCCAGGGGCAAACAAGCGCGTGCTGAAAACTCAAGTAGCCGATACCATGACCGATCTGCTACGCGGTGTGATTGCAAGAGGTACTGGTCGCAGTGCTGCCCTGGGATTGGGGGAAGCTGGAAAAACAGGCACAACAAATAAAAACGTTGACCTGTGGTTCATTGGTTTTATTCCCAGTCGGCGACTCGTGACTGGTATTTGGCTGGGAAATGATAATAACTCTCCCACATCTGGCAGCAGCGCTCAAGCTGCTCAACTGTGGGGCAATTATATGGGGCGAGTTACAAAGTAGAGGACTGGGGACTGTCCCCAGTCCCTATCACCGATATCCCTGCCAGGGGATGACTTCCAGTTCGCCGTTGGGCTTGAATACCACTTGGTAATGGGCGAGAGGGTCTTTATTGTTGGGAGCGGCTACATTTGAACCGTAAACGGCTTGGAACATCTTGGGAAGGGGTGTTTCGCGGAAATAGTCAAAAGCAACTTGGTTAAGTGGTTCATAGTCGGCGATCATGCCATCTTTGTTTACTGCCACCCGATACTTCAAATTTTGCGAATAGGTGGGAGTGCCACCCCAATTTTGGCGAATTGTATCATAAAGCTTCTTGTTTAAATCTTTGACTGCATTGGAGTCGGTGATTTTTGCCCCAATCACCTGTGGTGTGTTGGTATATCCCAGCCAAGGGCTAACTTGCAGCACACCTTGTTGTGTAAAGACTACTCGGAATTGGGCGATTGGTTCATTGTTAATGCCACCGCGCTTGGCAGGATTATAAAGTAATTTAGGCAGGGGAGTTGTATCTACTGCCTGATTTGCCTGTTTATTCACCGCTTTATAACCGATTATCGCACCATCCGCAGCCACACCTACACGATAAACCACATCCTCATTCAATCCTGAGCGAGTAGCCCAGGCAGGATTAATTTGGTTATAAACTTGGCGGTTTAATGCACGCAGTTGAGAGGCATCAGTAATTTGCGGAACTGTTTTTAAAAGGGCTTCTAAATCTGTAACTGCGGGTGATGTAGTCGGAGTGGCTGCGGGTGTGGGAATGGCATCTGCTATCGGAGCGGTAGAGGGTGTGGGAGCAGATCCGGATGTGGGATTTGTAGTATTTGCTGCTGAAGGAGCGACGCCTTGTGTTTTAGAGTTAGTCTGATCTTGTAGTTGCGGTTCTGGTTGACGCCCTTGTGGAGCTGGAATCAAACCAAAAGCGATCGCTGCCACTGCCAAACTTGACACTCCCACACCAGCCGGCACTGCCTGCTTCAGTAACGCTTGACTAGCAAAGCCAGAGCCTTTACCAACAGGTTGTAGTTCTAGTGACAATTCTGGTAAAGTTTGGCTATCAGCAAAAAACTGATCCACCGCTTCGACTAAATCAAACAACTGCACTGTAGTCAAATCGAGTTGAATCGGTGTGCCATTATTAGTTTGAGATTCTACACTTTTTTGTGCATCCGATTGCACAATCAACCTATGTCTATTAGTGTGAATTTTCTGGAACTGCACTAACTCCGATTCCGAGTTGTGTGCTAATGGATTCGGTACATTGCTCAAAAATTCTTGGGCATATCCACTAACTGCCCTCACCAAACTTTCAAAAAATTCCCTTCCGCCCTCCAATGGTTGATAGCCAGCTAAATAACATTCAGCATTAACCAAAATGGACAGTTCTGGGCGCATTTCTTGATAGTGTGCAGCTCTTGAGGCATCACTTAAACCTTCTAAAAGCAGTGTGCAATTCGGTAAACTATACTTACGTTGAATATTCATTCTACTTCACCGTCAAAAAGACTAATCCAAAAGCGCTGCATTCCAGCTGTACCGGTACAAAATAATAATTTACTCAACAAACTTATAGCTAGTTCATCTAATTTTTCATCAGAACTTAATGCCAGAACACCAGAACGCCGGGGATTCATTCGGCTTTTAAAATGCGCTCTAAATCGCTCTAGATAGTTAGAAAGCCGCAAATTCTGTTCCAGCGGAATCTGTTTTTCATTCATTTGTTGATAAATCATTAGCATCTGGCGGATGACAACTGTTAAGCGTCGCGCTAAATAACAGGCAATTACCACCAAGGCTTTCGCCTCCATAATCGTTAAAGGACGGCGGATGTGCGCTCGTCGCATCGGGTTAGTGCTACGCATTCGCCATAAATTCACTCGGTCTTTAATAATTCCTTTAAGATCCAATTCTTCAGCAAATCCGAGAATAGCTTCAGAGCCACCCAGCTCTAAAGCTTCAATTGCCAGTAAAATTAGGTCAATTTGCAACCGAGTTGTACGGGGACATCCCTGTCCCTCAAGTGCAGGATCGGGAAGAGTGTCCAGAATCATCGGTATTGACGCTTGGGTGGGACTGTTCAACGGCGTTAAACTTGCGGAGACATTCATTATAAATACCTTGTGCGGTTGCAACAGACTAGGTAAAACTAATTTAAGATAACTAGTCAAACAAGAAGTTGTTTACTTGTGGCAGTAATAGGACTGCCTGATATATAGATTACTTACTCGTTCTACTCACAGGTTTCCGTATATTGAAATCGTAAGTTTTTAAAGCATAAGTTTAACAGCATGATATTTAGTGTAATTTTATCCCTAGCTTGGTGTAGATTCTCATAATCGTCAATGGATTGCGTCACTTGAGCATTGATTCCAAGCGTATGACATTATAGTGTACGATTTTTCAGGTATCTGGTATTGGGGATTGGGGACTGGGGAC
>CAXTNZ010000149.1:0-17053 GCA_964245695.1 uncultured bacterium
TCCTCATTCCCCACTTCCTCATTCCCCACTTCCTCATTCCCCATTCCCCTAGTTCACGCGTCTCTTCCCCCGATTTCAGATATAAACTAACGGGAGAGAGGCTCAAGAAGAACTAGGGGTATTTTGTGCGCCTGCTGACAACAGTTGCAGCTTTACGCTGCTATTTAGCTAAATGCCGTTCGGAAAATCAGCTTTGCCAGTTAGAGGAGCTGTTATTAAATGAGATGACCAACTGGTACCAGACGCCAGTCGGTCTGGTTCCTACGCTGGGAGCATTGCATCAAGGTCATTTAAGCTTGATTCAACGAGCACGGCAAGAAAATGCCACGGTAATCGTCAGTATATTCGTTAATCCCCTGCAATTTGGTCCCAATGAGGATTATCAACGCTATCCTCGTACTTTAGAAGCAGATTGGCAATTGTGTGAACAAGCTGGGGTGGATGCGATTTTTGCGCCTTCTCCGGAAGAAATAGGAGTTCCGCAGAAGAGTATACAAGATTCAATTGTTACACAAGTAACCCCTCCATCTGCTATGATATCACGCTTGTGTGGTCTTTCTCGGCTAGGTCACTTTCAGGGTGTAGCTACGATTGTGACCAAGCTTTTTAACTTGGTTCAGCCTGACCGAGCCTACTTCGGTCAAAAGGATGGTCAGCAACTGGCAATTATTAGAACGCTAGTAGCTGATTTGAATTTACCGATAGAGATTGTTGCTTGTCCAACGGTGCGGGAAGCATCGGGTCTTGCCTTAAGTTCCCGCAATCAATATTTGACTGCAACGGAAAAACAGCAGGCGGCGGTATTATCTCGCGGCTTGCTGCAAGCTGAAGCAGCGTTTAAGGCAGGCATTCGTAACAGCAGCACTCTTATAGCGGTGGTAGAGCAAGAAATAGCAATGGTCACGACTGTTTTAGTGGAATATATTGAATTGGTTGAACCGACTACGTTGATGTCTTTAGAGGAAGTTAAGGAGGAAGGAATGCTTGCGATCGCAGCTCGTCTTGGTTCTACACGTTTGATTGATAATACCATCCTGCGCGATCGCTCCCCCGTCATCGCCATTGATGGACCCGCAGGAGCTGGTAAATCAACGGTGGCTCGTCAAGTAGCAGCTAAGTTGGGTCTAGTGTATTTAGATACTGGTGCAATGTACCGTGCTTTCACTTGGCTAGTGCTGCAAGAGAAAATTGCTCTCGATGATGAGTGCGCGATCGCTGAATTAGCCAATCGATGCATAATTCAACTGACTCCTGGCGAAAATTTACAATCTCCGGTGCGAGTATGGATTAATGATACTGATGTTACTCAGGTAATTCGCACGCCAAGGGTGACATCACAAGTATCAGCAATAGCTGCACAAAGTGCTGTGCGTAAAGCACTGGTCAAACAACAGCAAAGGTGGGGTAAAAAAGGTGGTTTAGTTGCAGAAGGACGGGACATCGGTAGCCACGTTTTCCCAGATGCTGAAGTTAAAATATTCTTAACCGCCTCTGTTAGCGAACGCGCAAGTCGGCGCCAGCAAGACTTTAAAAAACAAGGTCAACCCGAAGTAAGTTTAGAGCAGTTGGAGAAAGACATCGCCGAACGCGACTGGAAAGATAGCACCCGCAAAGTTTCCCCCTTGCAAAAAGCAGCGGATGCAATTGAAATTAAAACTGATGGTCTTTCTGTTTCTGAAGTCACCGCACAAATTGTAGACTTCTATCAGCAGCGGTTATCTCAGTTGTAGTCACTGCGAATTGCACTGCTACTAACTTAATCCGGGACATCTCTAATCAAAAGTTCACTCACGATCTTGGTGTCCCGCGTTAAGTTGATAGCTATTTTTTGTTAGTTATTAGTTAAATAATGATGCATATCCAAACAATTTGGTAGTGGCTGTATTTGGCTATTTCACAATAGTGATAGCCAATTAGAAGTCATCAATACGTCTAACTAAGATAGTCCTATAACATCTGATATCCCAATTATAGATATTATTTCTGGTAACATGCCTATTATCTCAAATACCAAAACCGTCATCCTGAGTAACCAAAACCGTGGTGGAATGTTGTCAAATTAAATGAAATTAACAAGCGGTTGGAGATGTCAAAGCAGTAGCTGTTAGGTGCGCTAATTTGTTTTTCAAAAATGGTTGTATCTTTTGCTAACCAGTCACAATCAACATCGTGACTGGTTTTTACTTTTATTTATAGTTATTTATAGTAAATAGTCATTTGATATTAAATCTACTTGATGGCAAGTTACATCTGTAGAGGCACAATGCCCGTTGTCCTCTTACCTGTTGTGTATTCATTTAGGCAGATTTGATATGAATTGTAGCAAAACGACTTTGTCTGAATCCTGCCTTTGGTAGTAAAATAACAATGTTAAGTTTGATTTTTCAGTGTTCAGCACCTTCAACTGCTCAACACTAAGTCTGTAATTTCCAAAGCTGTAGCATTAGCTTTAAACTGGAAAACGGTAAAGAGAGGATTTCACACTCATGGCATTTACACAAGCCCCCCTACCCTTCGACATTAAAGCTTTAGAGCCGTATGGCATGAAAGCTGAGACTTTCGAGTATCACTATGGCAAGCATCATAAAGCTTATGTAGATAACCTTAACAAGCTCGTTGAAGGTAAAGACCTCGCTGATAAATCCTTAGAAGAAGTGATCCAAATTTCTTTTAAAGACCCTTCTTTAACAGGAGTTTTCAACAACGCAGCTCAAGTTTGGAATCATACTTTCTTTTGGAATTCTTTGAAGCCAGCAGGTGGCGGTACACCTAGTGGTGATTTGGCTGCTAAGATTGATAAAGATTTTGGTAGCTTCGATAAATTCAAGGAAGAATTTTCTAACGCGGCTACAACTCAGTTTGGCAGCGGATGGGCTTGGTTGATTGATGATGGTGGTACGCTGAAGGTAATCAAGACACCGAATGCTGAGAACCCTCTAGCTCATGGCAAAAAGGCACTTTTAACCCTAGACGTTTGGGAACACGCCTACTACATCGACTTCCGCAATGCTCGTCCTGCTTTTATCAAGAACTTCCTGGATCAATTGGTAAATTGGGACTTTGTTGCAGAAAATTTAGCCAAAGCCTAATCATCTGGCATTCTTGAACTAATTGCAACGGTGCCTTTTGTCGGCACTGTAACCCCGAAATAATCACTTAATTTATCTACATTGCAAACAGTCATGACTAGCATCGTGGCTGTTTTTGCTTCGCTGTAGCATTGCGGTGCAATCAATATCTTAAAAAGTAGTGCAATAAAAATCAAAACTTATGAATAGCAAAGAACTAGCGAAATACATCGAAGCCACGAATAGCATCACTAAACCTTGGCTGTTGGTGCAACTGCGACTGAAAAAACTTCAAGAACGTCAAGCGACGCTTTCAGAAAATGAGTATGCGAATGAATTAGCAGACATACACGAAGATTTGATGAATTTGGGCGAATGGTGGCGCGGTATTGAAAATGAGGTATTTTGATTAGTTAGAAGTTAGGAGTCAATAAGGAAGTAGGCGAAATTAAACGTAAAATAATTTCTTAGTTCGTAGTGAGCCAGCGCGCAGAACAGGGGGTCTCCACGCCAGGTGCTTCTCAGATGCGGAGACGCTGCGCGAACAAGTCGCTTCTAGCCGACGGCAGATGCTTCAAGCCGGGAAACCCTTGCGGCAGTCGCTCATGGGGGGAACCCCCAAGACCGCGCTGCCTTACCAACGCACTGCCTCCCCAACGCACTGGCTCCCCATGAGCGACTGGCTAACCCGTTCGCCTTGGTCTCGTAGAGAAGGGTGAGCGGTTTACCGCTCAAATATAAAGGTTTTAAGCGGCTCTATCCCTTACTAACCCAAGTTGCGGGTTATTAAATACAAGTGTACTACTTTGAGCGTTACCGCACGACAAGTAGGCGGTAGCGCCGCCGCGACTCCGCGACTTTGACTCAATCAAAAGTGCAAGTCTTGAATCAAATTTAAGTATTATATTTAACTCATTCTCTAAATGCTTGTTGAAGAGTAAAGGCAAAAATAAATGCTTCGAGTTTCAGTAAAAACCCTCTATATGTGACTGCATGAATCGATTTAGGGAAAACACAAGTAATCGCGCTGAACACAGTCGATTGGGTAATGCCGAGTAGATTGTTTAATGTATTGATTCCACGGCTCATCTTTACGCTTAGAGTTCTTTTTACGCATCACTTTCAACTCAATTTGACTCGTCTTTCTCAGGTCATCTTCCGAAGTATAATCAGTGTATGCGGAGTCAGTAGAAATTTCACTACCTGGTGGCAGATTTAACGGTAACGCATTTAATGCCCGCACGCGACTCAGCGCTACCAGGCATGAAGACAAACTCAACTGGGACACCACTTTTAATCGTTAATAACTGAACTCGAACCCCGTAAAAATAGCGTTTTTTCGATGCAATCTAACCTAATAACTCTTCTGACTTGATTAATTTTACATTGAAGATCCGGATATTATCACACATTGGCACGGGAAAAGAGTCTAAAAGATATTCAGTAGAATCACTCATTTCTTTGAGGCTCATCCCGATTTGATGAAATAAATCATTTATCAACAATGATTCTAGATTGAGCAATTGCTCTCATTCACAGCTATGCGTTGGGGAGAAAAGCGATCGCCCCTTACCCACATTCTTTCAACTACTCTCCCACCAATAATCAAGGGTTGTTTCCCGTAAGACCATCTCGAAGTACAAGCCTAGTCCTTAAAACGCAACATCCGCAGCAATCTCCTGCCAGCGAGTAGCCAAATCCTCCGCAGTAGAAACCTCAATAGCGGCAAGGTTTAACGGATAGTCCACGTTGTCTCGTTCGCTCCAGCGCGGGGCTGTGAATTGACCATTGCTTGCCCTTAATATAAATCCAGACTCTCGGCATTCTGGAGAAGCGAGATATAACACTCCGGGGGCTACTTGATCGGGTCGCAACTCCTCTGGCTGATCTTGTACGTTCCACATCCGCGTTTTGGCGACTGGCGAAATCGCATTAACGAGAATTCCATGCAATGCGCCTTCAACCGCGAGCACATTCATCAAACCGATCTGTGCCATTTTTCCCATAGCATCTCTAGGCGAGACCACTGAGTGCATATTGCTGATAAATAGCTCTATCCGAAGTCGTCAGCACAATCCGTCCGTAGTTTTGTCGCTTCATAATCCCAAAGGCAGCTTGAGCCAGCCATGTTGGTGCTTCTAAATTAATACTGATGGCATGCGTCAAAAATGGCGTTTCGTTGGTTGCTCCCCTATCTTGCTTGGAATGGATTTACGACGTTCATCAAAATCTGGAGGTTGCTTCTTAACGTGAGCTAACGGTGAAAAGCTGAGCGACGCTGAGAGGGCGCCTGTTGGTGTGAAGAACGGAACCGGGGTGGCCGCCCTGAAGCGTTTGATCGAGCGCCGTGTTAGGCTGTGTGGCCGGACGATGGAAGCGGACAGACTTCCATGGCTTGAATCAAGCCCTGCGCAATGGTGAAACGATGACCGACGTGCTCATCGGCAAGAACGGCTCCAGCCAGGTCGCGCACGACCTGATGCACTTCGACCAAGATACGTCCGGACTCCTCCGGGTGAAAAGTCACCGGCTCCACGTGCCCGTTGATCTCGCTCCATTGCTCCGTCCAGTAAGCGCGGACTTCTTCAGGTCCACGGACAAAACCGCCTTTGAATGCTCTCGGCCAGGTCACGTCCGGAGTCATGAGGGCGAGGGCGGCGTCAATGTCCCGCGCGTTGAAGGCCGCGTAGGCCGCGCGGAGCAGTTCGATTTCTGGTGTAGGTTGATCTGGCATAAGTGGTGTGGTGAAGGATACGCAGTAGGGCCTAACGTTTGACATGAGGGGCGGCCGCAAGTGGGCGAAGCCCGCTTGTGGACGTCCCCTCGATGGAAGGGTTAGGCCTCGGGTTCGTGGCAAACCACTTCGATGTTGTGCCCGTCCGGACCAATGACGAAAGCTGCATAGTAGTTCGCGTGGTAGTGCGGGCGCAGACCAGGCGCACCATTGTCTTCGCCACCCGCCTCCAGAGCCGCGCGATAGAAAGCTTCGACTTGCTGGCGATTCTCGGCCGTGAACGCCAAGTGAAGATGCGCCGGCTTCTCCTCGGTTTGGTACAGGCACAATGAAGCCTTACCCTTTGGGCTGATCTCGACACCGTACGTCGGCGGCCCCTCCGAGACAACAGCTACGCCGAGCGGTTCGAGTGCCTTGAGGAAGAACGCTTTGCTCGCTGCATAGTCGCTGACTCCGAATTTGACGTGGTCAAACATGAGTTCTCCTGAAGTGTGTGGGCCTGCGCGAGGCCTAACAATTGATAGACAGAAAGTTTCCGCCTAAGATCCGCAGTGGGCGGATAGACAGAAAGTTTCTGTATAATACTCCAAAGCCGCTGTTTAAGCCGAATCTTTGCGCATAATACGCTCATTTGGGTGGATAGGTCGAAAGTTTCTGCATAACATCCTAAAGGGTAGAGGCTAAAGGGGAGAGGGTGGGCTGGCTCTATCTATCTTCCGAACCGTTGGGGCGATCGCGGAGCGCGCCCTATGCCCCAACCAAGCTTCGCTTGGTTGCCCTGAGCTTCGCTCAGGGGGAGGGCAGTTTCCCAAACTGCCCTCCGGGCATATACGGGCGATCGCGCCTAGTTGAGTTGAAAGTCTCTTTAGACTTGCATATAACTGTAGGTTGGGTTGAGTCAAACGAAACCCAACAAAATCCAGCACTCGTTGGGTTTTACGCCGTTCAAACGCCACTTTGACGCCAGTTGCTACAACGGAGGGAACCTCCGCAACGCACTGGCTCCTCAAGTCGGGAAACCCTTCCTGTGCAAGTGGCTCCCCAACCTACGATTCTGTGCGCCTTCAAAGAAAACTGGTATTAGCTACCCAACTATTACCTCACTGTTACTATCTGTATAATCCGTACTTACAGTCACCTGCTGCCAAACATCCAAATCCGTTTTGATCCATTCCAGTTTTTCATGAATCAGGCTCATAGCATCCGTGCCTAATACCAGTCGCATCGGTGGATGAGGACTTTCTACAGCTTGAATGATGGCTTGCGCCGCTTTCGCTGGATTGCCAGGTTGCTGACCATCCATCTGTTTGAACCACTGCAATGAAGCTCCGCTCACGGTCGCATAGGCATCAATGGATTGTTCAACTGCTGCTAGAGAGCGTCCGTTGAAGTCTGTGCGAAATGCTCCAGGTTCAATTAAAGTAACTTTAACTCCAAAGGATTCAACCTCCTTAGCCAGGGCTTCAGATGTGCCTTCCAGGGCGAATTTAGTGCCACAGTAGATGCTGCTTCCACCAAATCCCACTAATCCTGCTGTGGATGACATATTCACAATGTGACCGCTGCCTTGCTGACGCATCAAGGGCAAGACAGCTCGCATTAGACGGAGCGCCCCAAAGAAGTTGGTTTCAAACTGTTGGCGAATATCAGCATCACTGACTTCTTCAAGTGCTCCAATTAGTCCATAGCCAGCATTGTTGACCAGCACATCAATTCGACCAAATGTGGCGAGCGCTGTATCAACCGCTGCTTGTATGTCTTGGGACAATGTTACATCTAGACGTATAGCTTTTGCGGTCTCTGGATAGTCCTCAATCAAAGCGCGAAGTTGCTCTGGTTCGCGAGCAGTAGCAAGCAGGTAGTCGCCCTTCTTCAACACAGCTTCTGCTAGGGCACGTCCGAACCCTGTTGAACATCCTGTAATCAACCAAACTTTAAGAGCGACATGATTTTTGTCTGAGTTCATTTGTTTTCTCCAATACAAAAACGATGAGACGCGCCTCATATTTCTTACGATATGAGACAGCCATGTGACTGTCCAATATATATTTGACTAAGATTAATAGGTTAGACATATAAGTACGATGGAATTACGGCACCTGCACTACTTCATCGCGGTGGCTGAGGAACTACACTTTAGTCGAGCAGCGGAGCGGTTGTGCATTTCCCAACCCCCGCTCAGTCAGCAGATTCGTGATTTGGAAGATGAACTAGGAGTCAAGCTATTTGAACGAACGAAGCGGCAAGTGCATCTGACTGAAGCAGGCAAAGTGTTTTTAGAGCGCTCCTATGGAGTGTTAGCGCAACTCGAACAGGCAATCGAAGTGACACAACAGATCGGGCGGGGTGAGGTTGGACGGTTGGCGATCGGCTTTGTTGACTCTGCAATGTATACGCTACTACCAGAGATTGTAAGGGTCTTTCGAGAACAGTTTCCGGCGGTAGAACTGCGATTGCATGAACTGACGACTGCTCAACAGATTCAAGCGCTGCATCACAAACAGGTTGATATCGGCATTGTTCGTTCTGCCATCAGCGAACCAGGTTTGAGTGTGGAGTGCCTTTTGCCAGAATCATTGGTCTTGGCGTTGCCAGAAACCCATCCGTTGTCTGCCCAGACTCAAGTGTCGCTCTCCACATTGGCTTCGGAATTATTTATCCTATTTCCTGCCAAAATGGGACCCGTCTTTTACGAGCAGATTATTAACCTTTGTCAACAAGCTGGATTTCGTCCGCAAGTGGCTCAAGAGGCAGTTCAGATGCAGACGATCATCGGCTTAGTTGCAGCAGGACTGGGCATTGCGATCGTTCCCGCCTCCTTGCAAAACTTCCACAGAAGCGGAGTCATTTACAGACCTTTACAAGAGCAGATACCTAAAATCGGACTTTATCTTACTTGGCGGCAGCATGATTCCTCTCCAATAATAAGAGCATTTCTCAGCTTGGCGCGGAAGACGACACGGCGGGGAGTTAAATCGTGATGATACGTGAGCAGTTAGGGATCAATCACCTCACCGGCGGAGCCTCCAAGTAATGTCTCAGCAGTAACCTGAAGCAGCCTAACTATTGAATCATTGGACTTTTTCCATACTACCTGACGAAGCGTTTATTTATGCCCATCTACTTAGTCAAAAACTCACCAACTATGTACTTTTGACTTTATACTCATCTACTGTGGACTAATGACCATTGACTATTGACTAAGTGTTATGGATTATCGGGATGCAGGAGTTGATGTTGAAGCGGGTCGAGCTTTTGTAGATCAAATTCGCAATTTGGTTCATAGCACCTTTCGACCGGAAGTAATTGGCGGACTGGGTGGCTTCGGTGGCTGCTTTCAACTACCGGGGGGTTTCAAAGAACCAGTTTTGGTTTCCGGGACTGATGGTGTGGGTACAAAGCTGAAAATCGCTTCTTTTCTCAATCGCCATGACACCGTTGGTATTGATTTAGTGGCGATGTGCGTTAATGATGTGCTGACATCTGGCGCGGAACCGCTGTTTTTTTTAGATTATGTGGCAACAGGTAAGTTAGAAAAAGAGCAATTAACTCAGGTTGTTGCAGGTATAGCCACTGGGTGTAAGCTGGCTGGTTGTGCCTTGCTGGGAGGAGAAACCGCAGAAATGCCTGGTTTCTACCAAGTGGGTGAGTATGACTTGGCTGGGTTTTGTGTGGGAATTGTCGAAAAAAGCCAGATGCTGGATGGTTCGCAGGTGCAAGTAGGGGATGTGGCGATCGCACTCGCTAGCGCTGGTGTTCACAGCAATGGTTTTAGTTTGGTGCGAAAGATTATCACCGCTCAAGGGTTTTCTTGGAGCGATCGCCCAGAATTGCTCAACGGTCAAACTTTAGGCGAAACTTTCCTCACACCCACCCATATTTACGTTAAACCGGTTCTGGCGGCGCGTCAAGCAGGATTGGAAATTCACGGTATGGCTCATATCACTGGTGGTGGATTGCCTGAAAATTTGCCGCGATGCCTGGGTCAAGGTCAAGCGATTAAAATTAACAACAGCAGTTGGACTATTCCCCCTGTATTTCAATGGCTAGCCCAAGCAGGTTCAGTTAGTTCGGAAGCGATGTATAACACTTTCAATATGGGGATTGGATTTGTGTTGCTAGTCCCACCAAATCAGGCAGAGCAGACAATTAGCCACTTTCAATCACAGGATATTCCAGCGAGTGCGATCGCTGAGGTAATTACTGGTTCAGGTGAATTATTAGGATTATCAGACTAAAATATAGGACTTATTTACGGCATACTGGTGATTTTTTTATTGGGTAGAAGCTTGGCTCTGCCCGCAAGTACTCTTTAATATTGATTTATTTCCGGCGTTGCTTACGGATTATACGGTTATTAATTGCTTAATTTATTACTTGTTGTCATAGCAACAATTCAAAATACTCATGTCCGTAAGCCTTTGAATTTGCTAACGTAGTCTTAACATATTGAAAAAATTTGCCGATGAAGCTTAAAAAATAGCGGCTCCAACACTAATTTACAGTGCTGGTGTTTCTCATCTGTAAATAAGAACGTGTTGGATTGTTATAATTATACATTTTTTCAGAGGGGGTTATGGCTGTAAATTTTGCCCGGACTTGTGCTTCCAAGGAACTTTTGAAAGAAGTATTCCAGAACATCGACGCACAAAGTTGTCCGAGGAGTTTTAATTTTCATATGCATACTGTCCACTCTGATGGCAGATTGCAGCCGAGTGCGTTGATGGAACAGGCGATCGCCATTGGTTTACAAGGATTTGCCATCACTGACCATCATAGTGTTGCCGGCTACCAAGCCGCACAAGCTTGGTTAGAAGACTGGAAGTGGAACAACAAAAGTGCAAACGCTCCTCACCTGTGGAGTGGCGTAGAAATTAATGCCAACCTTTTGAATGTGGAAGTTCACATTTTGGGTTATGCTTTCGAGCCAGAACATCCCAGCATAAGACTGTATTTGCAAAGAAAAATTGCTACTGGCGAAGAATATCAGGCGGCTAGCGTAATTGCTGCTATTCATAACGCTGGGGGATTGGCGGTACTTGCTCATCCAGCTCGTTATAAGCGATCGCATTTTGAATTAATTCCAGCTGCTGCTGAGGCGGGTATTGATGGCGTTGAAACTTTCTACGCCTACAACAACCCCAATCCTTGGAGAGCAAGCGCTTTGGAATCACAACAAGTGCAAAAGATGGCTGGTGAATACGCTCTTTACAATACATGTGGCACTGACACCCACGGTTTAAGTCTACTCCAGCGGTTGTAAAGATGTTGAAAAAGGGGTTAGTTGCCTCTTTTTCTGTTTTGATGACTATTAATATAAATTTTTCTAAATTATTGCTGAAATTGAGATAATAACCAAGCAACAACTTGGCTTTGATTCATTTGCCGAGTACGCCAGAAAGCCTCTTCTAGAAGAGAAATTGCTAAACCTGGTAACACCTGAGATTGAGTAATTTTCCGACTACCGCCATTTTCTACAGTAAAAGCAATAACTTGGACATTCTGCACATCTATAATCCAGTATTCAGCTACTCCTAATTCCTCATATAGCAGACGTTTTTCACCTTTATCATCTGCAAGAGAAGTTTTTGCAACTTCAATCACTAAATTTGGGGATGGATAGTTGTCGAGGTTGATAATAGAAGTCCCCCAAGGAATCACATCAGCATTTTCACCAATGTAGTAAGATACATCAGGTTGCGCCTCATCAAAGCCTGTTTTGCGGTAGGTACAGTTATCATTGCCATTCATGGGAATGCCTTTGATAGCTGCGTAGTTGCTAGCAGCTAGGATAACAATTGTGTGATCTCGTGAGTGGTCATTACCGACTGGTGGCATTTCAATCCTCATTTTGCCGTTGTAGTAGTAGCCCTTAGCTTTTTCGTATGTCGGATTTTCAATTTCTTGGATGTATTCATCCCAAGTGGCTGCTACCCATGTGTCAGTCGGTATTTTTGTTTGTAAGTTACTCATAGATAACTTGAATCGGATAATGCTCTGTTTTTATTATGCCTTGATCGCTATCCTAAATTTAGTTAATAATTCTCTTTCAGTAGTTACTTTTATTGATTTTTCTGCTTAAAGTACCAATATAGGTTAGCAACAGTTAAATCTGGTATTTGTTGCCAATTTAAGGGAGCCAAACCTTTATAATTAGACGCTGTTGCTTGCTGAGTTATATAAAATTCGTGTTCGCAACGCAAATCAGGTTTTACCATAAATAAAAGCTGATATCGTAGAGATTGATAATGAGACTTTTGCTTTAAATTATCGTAAAGTAATAATTCTTCTGGTTCTGCGACAATAGGTAAGTTTTGATTATCTTCGGAGATATCAGGAGATTGAATATCTGAACTTGCTAAAAGCTGCCTTTCATCTGCGGATATAGTTTGTACCCAATCAACGTGATTTTGCCAGGATGACAACACGGGTAAATCATGATTATGAATACGAGTGATTTCTGGAAAGAGAAAATCTAGCTCCTCCTCAGATTCACAACGTTCAATAACAGTCAGTGAATCTTGACGGATTTTGTGTTGGAGATGAGAGAGGCGATCGCTTACAGCACCAGACTGATTCTGCAATTGATAAGTTAAAGTGATAGTCTGATCAATAGCCCAAGCACATTCCACCCGCCGAAGATGCCCAGCCGCACAGATTTGTTCTATCAAGTGAGGATTGTTATAGTCTGCTAAAGCATGGGACAACATTAACTGTGCTTGTCCCAGAGTAATGTTTCTGATACTTATGTCTTCACATGCAAGAGCGGTTTTAATTAGCCTCAGCGCTTCCTGAAACTTCCCATAAGCTTGAATCTAGACTAAGCGATGCTGCTCAAATTTGATATCTTGGGCTACCTCGTTAATACGTTTTATAATTTCAGTACCCTGGTCTTTTAGGGCTTCTTTCAAGTCAATAAAGCCGTTTTTGACTTTTAATCTCAGTTGCTTTACGTCTTCCCTAAGTTTCAAGGTTTGGTGGAGGTTTATAGCCAAACTAGAAAAAATTGTTATCGCAGTTTTCGACGAGTTAGTTAGAAGGGCTGTACAAGCAGTTGAAGAGGCGATCGCATTCTATAATGACTTTCTAGAGAAGCAAGTACGGTATCGGCAAGAGACACCAGAACAACGTCAAGCTGAAAAAGCTTGGATCGATCAACAGCGTCTGGAACTAGCGCAAGTGGAAAATGGAATTGAAGCAATTTTAAATTGATGTGCTGAAAAGCGATCGCCCTTTTTTAGCCCGCGCAGGCGGGCTTCGTTTGTATAGCCCCACCCTTCGCTTGGTGAGGGGCTGCGGGCGTGGGAAACCCAAAGCCTACCTATCACCCAACCAAGCCTCTAAATCAGCAACAGCAGTGAAATCCAACAGCGCCTCACCCAAATCCTCTAATTCGGCAGTTGACAACCTCTGAATGCGTTCTTGCAACTGGGGAGTCAGCGAACCAAATCGCCGGGTGAGTAGGCGCATAATCAGCGATACAGCCTCCTGCTGCCTTCCCTGCTGTAGTCCCCTTTCAATACCTTCTCTCATCCAACTAGTAACAATTTCCATAACTTCTTCCTCCTGCCTTGGTTCAATCGTAGCAAGCTGTTCTTGAAATACTTCTTCTTCTTGGGCATTCAACTCCAGGTATGTATCAATAAATCCAGAAATCAACTGCACTTGTGCGGGATTTAAACCCAAACTAGCAAGTAATTGTAGCGACACCAGCTTCACGGTAGGACGTTCTTGAGCATCCATTTGCATTTTGGACATCAAGGCGCTGGCTACGGGATTTCGCTGATTGACAAAATCCTGCCACTGTAGGCGATTTAGCTGAATGACTCTGAAGTTAAATTCCAGGACTGTCCATCCAGGAAACTCAACGCGATAGAAGTTTGGTTCTGGACGCTGGGGGGTGTCATGAGAATAAATAACTACTGGATACACTGGAAGGGCGAATTTTTCATGCAAGCGTGCGAAGTATGTAAACATTCGCCGATTGAAGTCAGCTTGGGAATAGGATTGGTGTTCTGTATGTATGATAAATAAAGCATCCTGACTTCTAAATGAGGTTCGCACGATTAAATCAGCGATTTTACGCTCACCCTCAGTAACATCAGTAAACACCTCTTGCGGTAAAAACTCAAAGGAGTTTCGCTCCCAGTAGGTTCTGACATCCGGTAAGAATAAATCTACAAACTCTGGGAAGAAGTTGGTGAGGAGTTCTTTAAACAGGCGATCATGGTCAATCATTGAGTGATTTTATCGGATTCTCTCAAAAAAAGCGTAGACGCATAGCGGTGAGGGGGTCGCAGTCTTGGCGGTTCCCGTCGATTGCGAAAATACGAACCCAAAGGGCTTGTCGCAAAACATCGCAAAACTCTTGTTAAAATCTACTTCAGAAGGTGCGTGATGAAAGGGATTACCGATAAATTGTGCTTGTAGCACTCGCCAAAAGTCGGTTGTGGTTAACAGACTTATCCGTAAATTGGTGTGGAGTGTCTGTGGGGGCGTTAGTCTAAATACTTAGTATTACGGATTGCAATCTGGAATGATTCTATCTTAATCTGGTAAAGTCGCCCTCAACACCAACGCCGCGTCCCTGCCCCACCTGATAAACTTATGAACGCAAAACACTTTGATAGCCGAAAACGATGAAAGCATCTGCAAAGTTCGACTTTGAGGACGACAAGTTCAACGCACCGCCTTCTCAAGTCATCCCGTGGTGTCAGATGATTAATCCTCGCTATGGCACAGATGGGATGCAGCCCCACGGTTTGGCGATTAAGCTAGATAATGCTCATGCTGTTGGCTTTCAGCCGGATGAAAATTGGCAGCAAGTAGAACATGAATTTAGCTCCGGAGTCGAAACTGTGTTTATCACCACCACCCCACGCATAGTTATAGTGCGTCGGGGTCCATTATCTGTAAAAGACAGAGAAAGTGGTTTGAAACTGGGTACACTCAAAGAAAATTATGATGCTTTTTTAGCAGACAAACTTAAATTTAAAACCTTTACTCGCTACCTAATTTTTTTAGTAGGAGAAAACAAAAAGTTTTTACATGAATCACCATTGCAATTAACTTTAAATGGTGCAGCAGGAGCGAGTTTCAGCAAAACCTACTGCGAAATTCAACAAGGCAAAGTCGTCGGTGGGTTCGTCGGCGAACTGGAAAAAGCTTATGCCGCATACCGTAAGCAACCCGCGACACCAAAAGGTCCGCTATTCCAAGCTCACGGAATTTTTTGCCCGATAATTGAGTGTGAAGAAAGAGGCATTGAACCAAATACAGTTATGGTAGCTTCAACTGTGGACTACAAACGTCCCACAGTGGCGACTTTAACACAATATCTGATTGCTTCGGACTCTGTTGAGTCGGCAATTATCTCCAAAAATTTTGAAGAATACAAAGAATTTGGTAAGGAACCTATAAAGCCAGAAACACCCAAGATGGAAATGGCGGGGGTTTCCAGTTCTTATGTTTACGCTGATGAAGATGATTTTGGTTATCCGCCATACTAGGGACTAGGGACACAACAATTCAAAAAGCACTAAGAACGCTCATTCAAAAAAAGATTCTTAATTTTGAATGAGCGTTCTTAGTGAATGAGCGAATTAAGCGAACGCGAGTGTGTCTCAATCATGAGAAGAAGTTGTCCTATTCCTTCAATAGCAAATAATATAGAGAGCCATCACCGCCTGTCACGCCAGCGCGATCGCCTGCTAATTTGCCAGTTCCCATGAAATAATCCACCCGTCCGGGTCCTTTGATGGCGCTTCCTGTATCTTGATCGAGCACAAAGCGGCTCACAGTACGATAATCCAGCTTTCCAGAACCAGTAGGATAAGGAAGTGAGGTGTAAACTAGCGCTAGTGCGCCAGGAGGCATGATAGACTTATCTGTGGCTATGGAACGTTCTGCTGTCACCGGCACATGAATGCTTCCGGTAGCTGCTTCACCGCCAGTTTCTTGGAAGAAAACAAACCGTTCCCAACGCGGCAGATAATTATTTAACTCCTGCGGATGTTGCCGGAAATACTCGGTCATGCGTGGGAGTGTTAAACCTGACAGCGGCACTTTGCCATCTTTTGCCAGTTCTCGCCCGATACTTGTCCAGGGGTAATCTGTTCCACCCGCATAGCCGACACTCGTTGCCGTGCCATTGGTTAAGTTGATTTGGGCAGAACCTTGGATTTGTACCATGTATGCATCCCAGCGATCGCGGAACCAAATCAATTCCAATCCGCGCAACCGACTTTTATCCCCTAACAAACCATCTTTTCCTTCCAATTGAATCCGTTTAGGATGCGGTTTAGTCCATTGGTCAAAGTTGGGCGGTCGCCGATACAGGGGATATTTATATACGGATGTACGTACCCTGCTTGCAGTATAAACAGGCTCGTAATAAGCTGTGAACTTAACAGTACCCTTGCCGTCGTTGCCCACTGATTTGTAAAAGACAAACTCCTGACGGACAGCAGCTTGTAGTTGTGCTGGGGAATCAGAGTTAACAACCAATTGGCGGAAGCGCACTAAACTGCGACGCACGCGATCAAGCGTAAATTCCCTAACTGGATAATTTTGATATTTAGCGATCGCCTCATCCTTTTGTAGGAAACGCAGACTGTTGTCAATCGACGCCAACAAAGCGTTGCGATCGCCTGTTTTGCCTTCTCGACTCCAAATTTGCTCATCCCAACCCAAGCAAGCGGACTGGGAAGTACAATCCGTTCCTAATTCCATCGGTTTTAGCGGCTGCGGTCTCTGAGGAATTCTCGGTATTTCCGGCACCGGTACTTCAGGATCGCTTGGTATCGGCAACGGTGGTAAATTAGGAATTTGAGCAACAGCTGACCAGAGCGGGTTGATCAAAGCAATTCCCAAACTCAAGGAAAGCAAAGCAAGGGTTTTTCTCATCATTTAGTTGAATCTTTCAACACTAGAGCTAAAAACTGGTTCTACCCGGATTGCCAAAATCCGAGATGGACGTACTACCATGTACTCCTGTTGGATATTCTTAATTGGCACGTTGATTAATTCATTAGAATCAAACTTTGGCATCAGTGAGCCGTTGTACCATATCTGAAAATCCTGGAAAGTGGGAAAACGCACTTCTTCGCGGTGTCCGCCTTCGAGTAAGAGGTGTACTGCGAATTCGTTTGGAGTTCTAGGCATAAGGTTGAATCATTTAAAACACATCCAACCCATTTTCAACTACCTAACCCCGAAATGAAAAGAGGAAAGGGAGATATGGGAGATGGGG
>CAXTNZ010000150.1:0-17022 GCA_964245695.1 uncultured bacterium
CCGCGATCCCCAATTAAGCGATCGCGCCGATGTGATAATCAGGCGGCGAGAACAAGAACAGCAAGTTTGTTCGCTGGAGCCTACTTCCCGCTGGCGAAAACGGTGGTTACGGGAAAGACAATCTGAAATTTCATTTGTTTGACAAAATTTATAATTTAAGCGAAAACTGTGAGGTAACAAGTGTTGGTGATGTTAATCACTAAAGCTAGCAGTAAGTCGTCACTGCGACATTAGGCAAACCATAGTTTGATGATTTGCATAACTATGGCGGTAAAAATGCGTAGTTGCCTAGCTTAAAATAAAAACTTTTAAATAAAAACACCTTACTTTGGTATAAATTTAGCTAAGACAACATTTTCTTTAGCTGCCATGTTAATAAATATCCGTGAAAAACCTGATTGAAGATTGGGACGAATTGCTCATACTAAAATTACATAACCGAGAATGCCTGCACTATTTCCATTGTTTGAATAACAGATAAAAAACACATGCTGTGCATTACAACAAACAAGTTGCCCCTATCATGCATAAGCTTGTGAAAATCCAGTTTGGAATCCACTCAAGTACTAAACTTGTTTTTCAAATCTGATATTATTAACTTTTATATGGGAGTGCCTTTGTGATTCAATGGAAATCCAAGTATACAGGCTCTAACGAAGAAATTGTTAATGGGTTAAACCCCCCCAGCAATGTTAATAGTATCGGTTCAAATCATGCCTTAGCATTTAAAAAAGCAGAGGTTTTTTCCTTGATATTATCTAAACAAGACCTGATGCTTAAAGAGACAGAAGCCGCTTCTTGGATGAACCCTCCTGTTAATAAGAGTGATGATTTACTGGTCTCTAAAACGCAACAAGCCAAAGGGTCTACAGTGAATGGCTTTGGTTCAGATGCGCCGAAGGTTTTAGTGGTTGATGACCATGCCCCTAGTCGGATGACGGCTGTAGCCCTTTTAGCAATGGAAGGTTACGAAGTGATTGAGGCAGACAGTGGTTCAACTGCCATTGAACTGGTGACACAACAGCAACCGGATTTGATTTTACTTGATGTAATGATGCCGGAAATGGATGGTTTTGAAGTATGCCAATTGCTCAAGCAGGAAGAAAATACCAGGCTAATTCCGGTGATATTCATTACAGCTTTAAATGATAGGCGAGCGCGCATCCGGGGGATTGAAGTTGGCGGGGATGATTTTCTGACTAAACCCTTTGACCGTGTAGAATTAGCAGCGCGTGTTAAATCTTTGGTACGGCAAAAGCGTCTGAATGAAGACTTAGACCACGCAGAACAAGTTCTGTTTTCCATTGCTAGGGCGATTGAAAGTCGCGATCCCAATACCGGCGACCACTGCGAACGGCTGGTAACACTGGGAGAAGCTTTTGCTGAATACCTCAATCTCTCACGTCACCAAATTCGGGATTTGGTATGGGGTGCTTATCTTCACGATATCGGTAAGGTGGGCATTCCCGACGCAGTGCTACTAAAAGAAGGCAAACTGACGCCCGAAGAGTGGGAGATTATGAGAAAGCACGTTTTGATGGGAGAAAAAATCTGCCAGCCACTACGCAGTATGCGTGGTGTAAGTCCGATAATTCGCCATCATCACGAGCGCTGGGATGGCTCAGGTTATCCCGATGGACTGAAGGGGGATGAAATTCCTTATCTGGCACAAGTTTTTCAGATAATTGATATTTACGATGCTCTGACCAGCGAACGACCTTACAAAAGAGCTTTTACCCCAGAAGAAGCCCTCAGCGTCATGACCGAAGAAACCGCGAAGGGTTGGCGCAATCCTAAACTAATGCTACAGTTTACAGAATTTATTCTTTCTAGCAACCAATAGGCTTTTTAAGCAATTAACATTTTGGTGTTTGGCGTAATCGAGTATTATTTGAGCGTGAATCTCAAACTATTTGTGTAGATTCATCGTAATTCACACTCTTGCTGATAGCTAATTATGGTAGTCGTAGCAATTCTAGCGGCGGGACGCGGCACAAGGATGAAATCACACTTACCCAAGGTTTTACACTCTTTGGGTGGGCGATCGCTAGTAGAGAGAGTTCTCGAAAGTGTAGAACCGATGAAGCCCTCAAGGCGGATGGTGATTGTAGGATATCAGGCTCTTGAAGTGAAAACAGCCATGCAATCAAACCCAAACTTGGAGTTTGTCGAACAAACTGTGCAACTGGGTACAGGTCATGCCATCCAGCAATTACTACCCCACCTCGAAGGCTACACTGGGGATTTGCTGGTGTTAAACGGCGATGTGCCGTTATTACGCACCGAAACCCTCAAACATCTGTGGCAAACTCATCAAGAAAATCATAACGCCGCTACCATTCTTACCGCACAGCTGAGTGATCCCAAAGGCTACGGACGCATTTTTTGTGACGGTGACAATATTGTGCAACAAATCGTTGAAGATAAGGATTGCACTGTTGCTCAAAAACAAAATTGCCGCGTCAATGCGGGAATTTACTGCTTTAACTGGCAAAAATTGGCAGAGGTCTTACCGCATTTGCAGACGAACAATGCCCAAAAAGAATACTACCTCACGGATGCAGTGACTCAAGTTGGCAAAGTGATGGCAGTTGATGTGTTAGATTACCAAGAAATTCTGGGGATCAACGATCGCCTGCAATTAGCAACAGCATCCGATATTTTGCAAAGGCGAGTCAAGGAAAAATGGATGGAAGCGGGAGTCACTCTCATCGACCCCACCAGTATTACTATTGATGACACGGTAGAAATCAGTCCAGATGTAATTATTGAACCCCAAACTCACCTGCGAGGCAATACAGTTATTCAGACAGGGAGTCGCATCGGACCGGGGAGTTTAATTGAGAATAGCCAATTGGGAGAAAATGTCACGGTAATGTATTCTGTGGTAATGAATAGCATCGTGCAGGCAAAAACCCAAATTGGTCCTTATGCCCATTTACGTGGACAGGTACAAGTAGGTGCTGGTTGCCGCATCGGCAATTTTGTGGAATTAAAAAATACTAAGTTGGGCGATCGCACCAATGTGGCGCATTTGTCATATTTAGGCGATACAACTGCTGGAACTCAGGTGAATATTGGTGGTGGGACTATTACTGGCAATTATGATGGCGTGAAAAAACATCCTACCATCATCGGCGATCGCACTAAAACTGGTGCCAATAACGTTCTGGTGGCTCCATTGACACTCGGTTCTGATGTCACAGTCGCTGCTGGTTCCACTGTTACAGAAAATGTTTCTGATGATTGTCTGGTAATAGCCCGTGCGCGTCAGGTAGTCAAACCAGGTTGGCGGTTGAAGAGTCCTGATGGGGACGTGGGGGAGATGAGGGAGATGAGGGAGAAACACTAACCGTCGTAGAGACGTTCCGGTGGAACGTGTCTACAACATGTGTGATTTACCTTACGCAAAGTTAGGGAAAAACGTAGACGCGCTTCCTCGGCTTGCACTTTTGCTACCGCCAAGATGCCAAGGACACCAAGATAAGAGGTTAGGAAGGGTTTTTGCGCTCATTCCTGATGATATAAGACGGATGAAATAAACAATCTAGCTAGATTAGTAGTGAAGCCAAAATCTCAACATTCAACATGGAAGAACTACTAGAACTTAGGCAACTTCTAGAACAAGGCAAAGTTTATGAAGCATTGCTGTTGGTGGATGAGTTAGAAGAAATGAGCTTGAGTGACAAAATCAATAAAATTGATAGTTACGGCGTGATTCTTCTCATCCATTTAATTAAACAGAAGGCTGAAAGACGTTCTACTCGCTCTTGGGAGATTTCCATAGAAAATGCGGTGCGGGAAATCAACAAAATCAACAAGCGCCGCAAATCCAATGGTTTTTACTTGAATCGAGCAGAATTAATCGATATTCTGCAACAAGGATATCAACTCGCTTTGAAAAAAGCGGCGCTTGAAGCTTTTGAAGGACGTTATGAAACCGAAGAATTAGCAGTAATGCTTGACGAGCCAGAAATTATAGCTTCAGCGCTGAAATTAATTCAGCAATAGCCTACCAGGTCTTTGTCAGTCCATTCCAAGGTGTCAGCAATTTTTTCGCCATCGTGGTAAGCTGCGAGAAGGACTTCGCTGGTTTTACCCCAAGCGATCGCCCCACTAGCATCAAGAGCGATCGCCCCAAAATCTCGCTTGTGGTTTTGTGCTTCGGTAAATGAACGCTGCATCGCATCTTTCAGTGACATACCATCAGTGACGCGGACTACAATTTTTGGTGCTAAACACTCATCAATGATGTCTTCGCCAATACCAGTGCAACTTACGGCAGCATTAACTGTAGCATAATTACCCGCAGGCATCGCCGAATCACTGACCCGCCCAATCCGCTCAAATCCCTTACCACCTGTGGAAGTGCCTACAGCTAGCCTTCCGTGAGTATCCAAAACTACTACGCCAATCGTACCGCGTCGGGCATTGCTACTTTCCACTAGTTCCGGTTCTGCCACCACCCCAGCCATCGTTCTTTTAAAATTATCTTGGCGTTCCTGCATCCACTCTTGTAACCGCAACTCAGTTAAAGCGTTGTAGCTGGGAATTTGCATTTCCCGCGCCAGTTCAGCAGAGCCGTAATCTGACAGCACTCGGTCGGGTGAGTTTTGTAAAAATTGCGCTAACTCAATCGGATTTTGCACCCGCGAAACATTAATCACACCACTAAAGCTTTGAGTTGTCCCATCCATCAAAGAAGCACTCATGCGGATTTGACCGTCAGATTGCAATACCGAACCAGTACCAGAATTAAAGCGGGGGTCATCTTCCAACATTTGACAACCCCGCACCACCGCTTCCGAGGCTCTTACGCCGGAAAGCAACAGAGAATAAACTTCCTCTACTACTTTATAGAGCGATCGCCGCACTATCTCTACTCCACCTTTACCGTGGAGAGAACTTCCAGCTCCTCCATGAATAATTAATTTAGGTTGTACATGTAACTTCATTTATACCTTTGCGCTATTTGCGTCTAATACTAAGTTGCGTTTAACCGGGGAATGGGTACTGATGACTGGGTATTGGGGATTGGGTACTGGGAAGAAATAGAGCCACTATAATAATCTCTTTTCTAGTCCAAGCGTCCAAGCGTCCAAGCTCAAGAGCGTCCCTATTCCGCAGTTGTTTTAGCTTCAGAACGGTGACGACGACAACGTTCTGAGCAATATTTCACCTCGTCCCAGCAATCTTCCCATTTCTTGCGCCAAGTGAAGGGACGTTGACATACCGGACAGATTTTTGTAGGCAGATCTGATTTAGAACGAGTACGTGCCATATCAAACGGTGCAGATTTGTGTTGGATTTTAGAGACAGATGGAAGACAATTATAACCAGAACGCTACAACGGTAGAATAGTTTTGGCGAATAAATGTGGGGTCATTTGCCTCTTAGACTTGTTACTGATCTGCTGCTTCGACATTCAATCAGGTTGGCGGCTCTAATAAACAGAAATTCCCTTGATTTTGCTGCAACAGAGCAATGCAGAGAAGTCTCCAAAATATTCTTTTGCCGATGGCAAATAAAGAGATTGTGATGGGCTATACCCCTCAAAAATTGATAAATGTTTTTATGTGGTTTTTCAAACTAATTAATCACGGTTAATACTTATAAAAGCTTATCAGACCTATAACAACTGACAAATGGATATTTATCAAGTTGCAATTAGTCCACTTTTATTTAATCTGGTAAAAGCAGATCCAGAGTGGTTACACTCCTCAACGATTCGCAGTTTAAAATGGCTATCACAAACAAGCGATCGCCCACCCGCTAGTTGGGTTCATAACCGCTTACAGCAGTCTTTGTGTCTTAAGGATACACGTCTAGAACAAACTTTATTTGGGCTACACTTCCCAAATCCCCTAGGATTGGCAGCTGGTTTCGACAAGGATGGAGTTGCTGCTTCGATCTGGTCGAGTCTGGGTTTTGGCTTTGCGGAACTAGGAACTGTCACCTACCACCCACAGCCGGGAAATCCCCGTCCTCGCTTGTTTCGCTTGCCGTTGGACAAAGCTGCCCTCAATCGTATGGGTTTTAATAATAATGGTGCGGCGGTAATGGCAAAACAATTGGCACAAAGCCAGCAGAATTTAATATCAATACCAATAGGTATAAATCTAGGTAAATCTAAGGTAACACCCTTAGAAGAAGCTGCAAAAGATTATCTCGACAGTTTTCGCTTACTCAAAGATTGCGGAGACTATTTTGTGGTTAATGTGTCTTCGCCGAATACGCCAGGGTTGCGATCGCTTCAAGATGCCGCCATGCTTAGTTCTATCTTCGATGTTTTGCAACAGGAAAATAGTACACAAAAGCCTATTTTTGTCAAGATAGCACCTGATTTGGAATGGGAAGCGATCGCGGACATAATTTCCCTCGCCAAAACCTACCAAATAGCGGGAATTATCGCCACTAACACCACAATCCGCCGTGAGCAACTGAAAACTCAGCTTCTTGACCAAACTGGCAAATCTGTCCGAGAAGAAGCGGGTGGAATTAGTGGTGCGCCATTACGCGATCGCTCCACAGAAGTAATTCGTTTTATTGCTGTGCAAACCCAAGGACAAATGCCGATAATCGGCGTTGGTGGCATCTTTTCCCCTGAAGATGCCTGGGATAAAATTACTGCTGGTGCTAGCCTCATCCAGGTTTACACAGGCTGGATTTACGAAGGTCCGATGATGGTACGCCGTATTCTCCAAGGTTTGCTTTCCAAGTTAGAACAAAGCGGATTAAATTCCATCTCCGAAGCCGTGGGGTTGCAACTAAAAAGTAAAAAGTGAAATTTCTAGGACTTACGCCATGTACATTTGTACTATAAAAAATTGGGTATTTCCGCCATTGTTCAGCTGATATTTTGCACGCAACACAGCAAAGGAAGCAAGCAAATTTAGGTTCTGCAAAAGTGCCGGAAACGACCAATCATAATACACATTAGGATTAATTTGTACAGTGCGTAACTCCTAATTTCCTCCTTTTAGGTTTTAACTTTTGCCTTGTTCTTCCTCCAACGGGAAAAACTCCTTATTAGTGCGGGAAAAAGTCCAAGCAATCCCATCCGGGTCTCTGCTACGACTCCACTCATGAAAATCAGGATCGTTTCGCCGTTTATATACCGTGCTGGAATAAACATTTAGCCGCTTAGCCAATTCAGATTGGATAAGAGAGCCAAAAACCAATTGTTTTTCCAGAGGTTTTTTGACTTCCTCTTGGGTTGTGTGCGTCAATGATTCAGTTTTTGCTTCTTCCGGCTGTGGTTCGGGTGACGGTGGTGTCAGAATTAAAGCAGTTTTGGCAACTCTTTGAGAAGCAAGTTCCTTGATTGGCTCACTACTATCAAGTATGCTGCCGAGAATGCTACCAGTTATGAAGTGATAGACCGGAGTACTATCTTCATTAAGGATACTGGCACCAAATTCCGTGGCTTTAGTATCTAAGTAGCGTTTTGCCGTTTCTCCAGAAAAATTGCCCGTGATTGCCAAGTCTATTGGCGTAATCCTGCCTTGGGTTTCCCGAATCATTTTATTGAAAATCGGGTTAACTTCCTTGCACCACTTTTGCCACTTATACCGCCGCCAAAGATTAAAACCAATGACGAGCAGAATTAGACCCAGCAAAATTCGCCAGGTCGAAACCAGGAAAATAATCAAAACTGAGATTGGCAAAAGTAGAACGAGAAAAGCCTTCCCGTCGTCTATGTATTTTTCACTCATGCCGATTTTTGCGAGCGTGACTTTTTTGGGAAATAATATTATCTTGGCAAAAATCGGGACTTTTGTTTGTAGCTTTTGTTTATTTGCCGAAATTTTTCCACCTCAAACCGAAAAAGTACCGAGGCTGGGCGACAGCTTATTCAGTCAATACAGCTGCTATCCCAGGCTTGCGAGGGGTGGGGGGAGCTTTCTGGAGCTTTCTTGAGCTTTCTTGAGCTTTCTTGAGCTTTCTGGAGCTTTCAAAGAGATGGGGAAGTGCTTTGTTTTATGCTCAAGCGTGCCAAGCGCTAGGTACCAGGCTTGATATCAGCAGTTACTGCCTTCAGGAGTGTAAGATTTCCTATCTTCTCTCAAGAAAGCGTCAAGAGCGTCAAGAGCCTCAATATCTGCCATATTAGGTAATCTTTGGGCGGAAAGAAAGTAGTGGCTGCGTTTAAGTCTTGAGCCAAAGCAAGAATTGTGGTATAACACATGAAGCAAATCAAAAAAAGGTGACGGCAAAATATTTGATGCCTTTTTCACCCGACGACTAAAAGGCGATGGACTTTGAGATGTCCCGCGCTTTTTTGTAATCTTCCATAGCTCCGTTGTAATCTTTAAGCTTAGAACGGGCAGCACCCCGGCTGATATAAACTTTGGGATCGTTAGGATTTAGCCGCAGATAGTGGGTGTAATCTTCAATCGCTCCGTCGTAATCTTTAAGCTGATAGCGGGCAGCACCCCGGTTGAGATAAGCTTCGGCATCGTCAGGATTTAGCCGCAGGTAGTAGGTATAATCTTCAATCGCTGCGTTGTAATCTTCAATATATGAGCTTGAATTAACTGAACTGACAACAACTTCGGCATCATTCAGTCTGCTTGACAAGGGTTGAGTATAATCTTGAATCGCTTGCTTGTAATCTTCAATATATGAGCCTGAATATTGCTTGCTGACATCAACTTCGGCATCATCAAGACTATACGGCAGGGACTGGGTGTAATTCACAATTAATTCTTGGCTGTCTCCTGGTTCAAAATCAGCAAGCCCTTGGTCGGAGTATGCCACAGCACAGTCAGGATTGATACGCATAGCCACAGTGTAATCGGCAATTGCTCCTTTGTAGTCTCCAAGTTCGGCGCGCACAAGCCCTCGATTGCAGTGAGCTTCGGCATCATTAGGATTATGCCGCAGGTACTCGTCAAAGTCAGCCATTGCTCGTTTGTAGTCTCCAATCTGGCGGCAGGCAATCCCTCGCTGGTAGTAAGCTTTGATACCATTAGGATTGATTTGTAAATACTGGTTAAAGTCGGCAATCGCTCCCTTGAAGTTTCCTTGGACAGCCTTGTCCACTCCTCGGTGATAAAAGACCTCGACAAATTCCTGCTGGCGGCTGCGCTTTGCTGCTGCCTGCTGTCGCTGGATGATATTACGTGACATACTGATTACATTACGCCGCAACTCGAATTGTGCGATCGCCTGGTCACTTAATACCCGTAGTGCCTCCACCTGTTCGAGACTCAAATCTCGCGGCACTATGTCAATAACGCATAGCGTTCCAATCGCAAATCCCTCCGGTGTAACTAGGGGTGCGCCAGCGTAAAACCGAATGTTAGGGTCAGAGGTTACCAAAGGGTTGTCTGCAAACCTATAGTCTGCCAACGCATTCCTGACGACCATTGGTCTGTTTTGCACAATTGTATAAGCACAGAATGCCACATCCCGACTAGTTTCTGGTGCGCTCAAGCCGACCTTTGATTTGAACCACTGCCGATTTCCATCGATAAGGCTGATTAACGCAATTGGGGTCTGGCAAATTTGTGCAGCTAAGAAGGTAAAATTGTCGAATACTTTTTCCGGCGCAGTGTCGAGAATTTGATACTGGCGAAGTGCATCTAGTCTGGCTATTTCGTTGTTAGGCAGAGGCGGTTGTAAGTTCATCTTTGATACACCTCTAAAAGCCAATTTGATAAAGTGGACAACATCGTGGTTTTCCTTTTTTGCTTAATAACATAAGGTGGATTTCGCGAGCACTAATACTTTTCTCTTACTACCTGATCAGCAAATATCTGAGTGAGATTTGTTAACTTGCCAATAAATTTTTTGCCACCAAGATTCTTCTGGCTGAACCTCATCCATCTAACAGTCTGTGGGGAGAGGAGTAGATGCGCTTATTACTAATAAATCTTATACTACCAAGTTTACTCGGCTATTCCGCAGAAGCGTGTTGTATATGGCTTATCAAGGTGCGGTAGCGTGCATACTGAAGAAAATTACCTTCCCAGGGTTTGCCTTGTCAATTTTGTAAAGGCTCCCATCCGCTACCAATAAGCACTCTGGACGAGTGTCAACCCACGCAAAAGCCCAGTGCGTGAGTCACAGCTTACTTTACTCCTACCTCTTGAAAGCAGCCTCCCTAAAGCTGCTTTCAAGAGGTAGGAGCGAACTCAGGTTAAAATTAACTTCCCAACCTCTTGACACCCCGTAATACATATACTACACTAAGAATACAAGCCGATGTTCCCAAACAAGTCAGCTTGAGTAGCGGATAGCTCAATTATAAGAGCGCCCAACTTGCCCGCAAGGGCTGACATATCGAGGGTTATCGCTAACAACTTAAACACCCTTGATTAAACTTCTGGAGGTGCAGGTGCAAATCCTGCTTTGCTACAGATGGAACTTCAAAATCCTTGTTCAAAACTTGTCTGCAAAGACCAAAGAATAAAGGGTTATCGTTGCTGTTAGTTTAGACGGTAGAGCGTCCGGGAATACCGGAAGGCGCGGATTCGAGTTCCGCACGGCAAGCAAATGAAGAATGAAGTATTTTGCTTCATTCTTCATGAAAACTTCAATAAAAACTCATCAAAATTTTGAATTTTCATGTAGTGGGTAGCCAAGTGGTTTAAGGCGCTAAACATCCTTGTTCACAACTTGCTTGAAAGAGCCGACGAATTGAGGGTTATCGTAGAAAAAACGAGCATTCGCGGGTTCAAATCCCGCCCCACTACACCAATTAATTTTATGTGGCGATAGTTTAATGGCAAAATACCCAGAAAAATATCCTTTATTCGCAATTTAGCCTTGACAGGACGAAGAATTGAAGGTTATCGTCCAGCCGGGAGATGGTGGGTTCGAGTTCCACCTCGCCACGCCAAAAAAATTAAAAAGCCTTCTTCTAATTTTGAATGAGCGAATGAGCGAATGAGCGAATGAGCGAATTTATATGTGGCGGGTAGCTCAGAGGATAGAGCGCCGAAAACATCCTTTTTCACAACTTGTCTGCAAAGACCGAGGAATGAGGGTTATCGCATTTTAAGCCGGATGTCGCAGGTTCAAATCCTGCTCCGCCACCTTTCAGTTTTGCCCGCAAGGGCTGGGAGATGAAGTTATGAATTATAAATTTTATACTAACAAAAAAAGCGGTACACCACAAAATCAGCCGATTCCAGGAAGAGAATCGGAAATGATTCAAGGTAGATCGCAAGGCTGGATGTTTGATGCCGGTATTTGGAAGATGCTGCGACGCTGTTTGCTGGTTGGTACGGCACAAAGCACTTATTATGCAGGAAAGCAGGAATTAACAGAGGATTTTGTCGCGGTTTTGAAGCAGGCGATCGCTTCCAATCCCAGCCGCGTTGCCGAAGAAATTCTGTATGCTAGCGATGGACGCGCCATCAACAACAGTGCGCCTATCCTTGCATTGGTGTTGCTGTCGATGGGTGAAGCACCAGAAGCCAAAAAGGCTTTTATGGAAATCTTCACACATGTTGTCCGCACCGGTAGCCACTTCTACGAATGGTTAAGTTACACCAAATCTCTGCGGGGATTTGGGAAGGTGGTGCGCGAAGCTGGTAAAACTTGGCTATCCCGCGAAGATGTGAAGGGTTTGGCTTATCAACTTTTGAAATATCAACAGCGTCAAGGCTTCACCAATCGCGATGCATTACGGTTGTTTCATGTCAAGCCACCTACAGAAGATCATCGGCAATTATTTGAGTGGGTGGTTAAAGGTTGGGAAGAATTACCAGGGGAAATTCCTTCGCAGGCGATCGCGCAGATTTGGTGGTATGAATGGTTAAAGCGGAATCCCACCCAAACCCATGAAGCCATTACTCAAGGACGCTTAACCCACGAAATGGCTGCACCTGTGGGCAAAATGGATAAGTCTGCTTGGCAGTTACTTTTCTCTGAAATGCCAATTGGTGCAATGTTGCGTAACCTCGGTTCATTAACAGAACTGGGTGTTTTGCAAAGTCACGAAAGTGCTAATTTACTGCGCGTGGAAGCTGTTCTCAACAACCAAGAACATCTGCGTAAAGGACGCATCCATCCAATTGATGTTTTAAAGGCGCTGAAAACTTATCAATCTGGTGGAAGATTAGGACGCAGCCAGAAGACTTGGAACCCAGTTTCCCGGATTGTGGACATATTAGAAAAGGCAGTTGAGTTGTCTTTTGATGTAGTACAACCCACAAATAAAGTCTTCATGCACGCTGTAGACGTTTCTGGTTCTATGAGTGGCTTAGTTGCGGATATGGGACTGACTTGCTGTGAAATAGCCACAACAATGGCTTTGGTGACAGCAAAAGCAGAGAAAAACTACATGATTCGCGGCTTTGCAACCGACTTCCGCGACTTGGGTATCACCGCTAAAGACAGTTTTAGTTCGGCTGTTCGCAAAGCTAGCAATCAAAACTTCGGCGGAACAGATGCATCTGTGGCGTATGACTGGATGATTAAGAACAAGTTTAAAGCAGATGTAGTTTGCTTTTGGACTGACTCAGAATCATGGGCTGGTTATAAGCATCCTAGTCAAGCACTGGCTGAGTACCGCAAAAAGCTGAATCCAGATGTTAAGGCGGTGTATGTCACCCTAACACCTTATCAGATTACGCTGGTAGATCCTCAAGATCCGCTGTCTTGGGATTTAGGCGGATTCGATCCGGGAATACCTCGGATTATTCAGATGTTGGCTACGGGTGAACTTTAACACAAAAGGTAAAAGGAAAAAGGCACTCATGTAAAAAACTTTTTCCTTCTTCCTTCTACCTTTTACCTTCATCATGGCGGGTTTTCCTGGTTCACAACTTACCTTCACAGGACGACGAACTTAGGGTTATCGGAAAAAGTCTCCACCATCTTGGGGATCAGCGGGTTCAAATCCCGCACCCGCCGTTATTATAATTGCCGTTTTTTGGGGAGGAGTGCGTAGACTGATATCTTGCACCTACACCCTATAAGGGTGAGGCTATACAAACAAAGCCGTGACTAGCAGGCTAATGACCTTTATTTTGCATTTTTAAAGGTAAAAATATAAGTTTATTGAAAAAGATTATTTCAGTATTAACACGTTGGTACAAGATGTGAATAAACGCATTTTACCCAGATGCGCGGCTATATAAACAAAGCTAGCCTCGGTAGGCATGGAAGTTTAAAGGGTGAAAAGTGCGATCGCCTATGAATGCTGCAAGATTAACCATGCTCTAATTGTCCTAGCTTTGCCAGGTGAAAAAGCTGAAATTTTTGAATTTGACCGCGATCGCCTAATTAATTCTTGGAACCAATGGCTTTCTCGGCTCAAATTTTTCAAAAGTGTAGCTGCTGCTTAAAATATTAAGCCCGCGTTCGCCCTTGACGTTGCCGTACTCCTACCCTACGGGAAGCTAACGCAACATGCGAAGCGCAGTGAAGAGCGTAGCATGTCGTAGACAAGGCTAGGCGGGCTTAGTTTGTGTAGCCCCATTCCAGACTGAGGGCGATTTATTTTGCCAGATGTTAATTAAACACAAACCCTCGACACAGAACAACATAACAGTCACAAATACTTAATTAAACAATGTCCCCAAAAAAGCGATGATTGGTTTCCAAAAGATACCAGTCAACACGTAAGGAGCATATCGCAACAACGGTAAGCTTGGCTGCTTCGACTGCCTTATTGGTAAACACTCTAACAAAAATGGCACTATACAAGTGAGTCCATAAGCAGTTGCTAAGGCTGTACTGAATTTAGGAGCATCACCTGGTATAGGGCTATAATAAATACCCAGTAAGATGAAAGAAATCATTAAGAATTGCTCCCACAAAAACCAGGATTGAGGCGATAGGAAATAAACTATCCTAGGAAAGCCTCTATCTATTTTTTGTCGCATTCCCAACAGCACAGCCCAAGTCGCTGCCCCAACCATACCATCATCTTTTAGCCCATACATTCTTTGAAAGCGTTTAACTCCTCTTTCAGTTTCTCTGCAAAAACATCCATCAGGTTGTTTTTTAGAAAATCCTTCTTCGCAGAGAATAGTTTGCAGTTCCTTAACTGCATCCTGTGATTCTGAAGACATTTTTTTCTGACTGCGGTAAAGCTTTGGATAAAAAAGGCAAGCCCAACTCAGTGGTCCGACTATCCCATCCACTTGCAGATTATTTTTTTTCTGAAATTCTATTACAGCTTCTTCTGTTTCTAAGTCAAATTTACCACTAATGTTTGCAAGAATTCCCTGAGCTTGCAAATGCGCTTGCAGTTCATCGATTGAGTCTTGCACCGATTTTGGCGAAAAGCCTCGGTAAAGTATGGGACGTTTATTGAATACACAGATTTGTTTTTCTTCAGGGAAATAAGGTTTGGGTTGTTTCAGCCCAAACAAGAGAGTTAGGGATCTAATTGATCTGTTCATCCAGTTGTCCTTGTAGTAATCTGTAAAAGGAATAATCAGGAAATATCTTTTCTCAACTTAGGGACGAGAATTATCTCTGTATCTTGATTGCCACCCAAAATAAAGTACTTAGAAATAAGCTTACTGAGTTTATTTAAGACAGGTAGTTAACAGAGTTAAAAATTTGTTAGCCCGTTGTTAAACTTTTATTCGTTAAAATGTTGCAAATGCCACATTGATGACGGACTGAAAGGGTAACATTTATGTCAGATCAGTCAGAGGGTTGGAATTTACCTAAAAGTTGGAATCGCCGGGTTTTGAAGGACTGGGAGATAGATAAGCTTCTAACCGATCTGGAGGTTATAACTCAAAAGCGTTACAGGCAAGATACAACTAGGAGAGATTTATTACTTGGGTTGTTGTGTGGATGTACAGTTAAGAAGATAAGTAAAGATTTAGGCAAGAAAAATCCAGTTGTCAGAGCCGGTCTTTGCGACATCTACCGAGATATTGAGGCTTTGACAGAAGAACCAAGCAACAGTGTTAAGTCCAGTAACTTGATTTATGTCTTGCAGAAACATGGATATCGCAGAGGTTCTGTTGTGTCTTCTATCAATCACCCCCGCATCCTCGGTAATCTGCCAGCGCCTACCTATACAGCATTTATTGGTCGCGAGGAGGAGATGAAGACGTTACTGGAACGCCTTTCTCCGAATCATGCTGCTCATATGATCACTGTGCATGGTATTGGTGGCGTAGGTAAAACGGCACTAGTGTTAGAAGCGGCTCGCCTGTGTTTAAAAGCCAGTTGTGAAAATGTTTCTAATGCACCCAGATTTGATGCAATTATTTTCACTTCAGCCAAACAACAGGAACTCGTTCCCAATAGTATTTTGCGCCGGCAACAGGGACAGCGTAACCTGCGCGGTATTTTTCGGGAGATTGCCAATACCTTAAACGACGACCCGACTATTATTCAATCTCCTCCCTCGGAGCAATTTGACCGCGTGCGTCGTAGTCTTTCTAGACAGCGATCGCTCTTGATTGTAGATAACATGGAAACTATAGACGACAGGGATGAAGTGATAGAGTTCCTGTATAATCTGCCTGTTTGCGTCAAAGTAGTAATTACAACTCGCGAGCCAATTGCTTTGCTGCCAATTAGTCTGCAAAACTTGCCCTTAGATGATGGTTTGCAGTTGATTCAGCAACAAGCTGAAGAAAAAAGTATCACTCTCAACGATGAAGATTCTCGGCAACTCTATGATCGCACTGGCGGAATTCCTCTAGCGATCGTTTATGCTTTAGGTCAAGTCTCTAGTGGCTATTCTCTCAAGTCAGTGTTGGCACAGTTAGCTTTAGCTACAGGCGATGTGGCTCGTTTCTGCTTTGAGCAATCGGTGCAAAAAATCGAAGGAGAGCCACCCCATCAGTTGCTGATGTCACTGGCGATTTTTCCTGACCCTCCCTTACAAACTGCTGTTGCTGAAGTTGCTGGACTGACAGCCGGATCTGACTGTGTGAATGATGGCTTGGTACGTTTGCAGCAACTCTCTTTAGTGAATCATAATCAAAAGACTGGGCGCTATGAAATGCTCTCTCTCACTCGCGAGTACGCCTTAGCACAACTAGCTGCTTACCCGAATTTTAAGAAAGAAGCACGCCAGCGCTGGCTGAAATGGTATCTGGATTTTGCCCACACTTATGCCGGAGAAGATTGGGAAAAGAGGATATATTACAACAAGTTAGAGGAAGAACACGGGAATTTGCGTGCCGTACTTTATTGGTGTAAAGACCAAGACTACTATGAACAAGTCAGGGATTTCTGGCTTCTGTTAAACCACTATGCGAATCTCTACGCCGATTGGGATGAGCGTCTATATTGGTTGCAATGGCTGATAGAAGAATCAAAACGACGTTGTGAATGGTCATCTTTTGTCAAAATCACTATCCGCAAAAGTTGGCTGCTAATTCGAGAATGTTCAGAGCAAAGTTTGAAAGAAGCAGAGGAAATTTTACAGCAAACGTGGATTTTACGCCACCATGCAGACTTGTGCGTTCAAGCTGATTTAGCTGAAAGTATGGTTAGGTTGCAAATCAGATACAAAAATTATGAAGATGCCCGTCACTGGTTGAATATAGAAGAAGACTTAGTGCATCAGGCACATTTAGATAAACACAAGCACATCCGTTATTTTATCCCCGTTCTCTACCACCGCGCCGAAATCTTGTATAAAGAAGGTAGATATCTGGCAGCCAAAACGCTTTTTCAAGAAGTAATGCAACGTGCTGAACAAATAAACTGGCATCGGGTAATTAACTCTGCTCAAAATTGGCTGGCTGATATTGCCATAGTAGAAGGCGATCGCTTCGCAGCTCAACAACTATTAATTAAAGGCTTAGCTGTAGCCGAAAGCCACAAAAATAAACGCCGTCTTGCTCGTTACGAACGCTCTAGTGCCTATTGGGAAAACCGATGGGGAAGTGCAGAACAAGCCCGCAAATTCGCTACCAAGGCAATGGATGGTTTCAAGCACCTGGGGATGACGCGGGATGCAGAGGAAATGCAATTTTTCCTTAATTAAGCGTGGCGGAAGTGGCGGAAGTAGCGGAAGTGGAGGGAGTGGAGGGAGTGGAGGGAGTGGAAAAGATGAACAATTAATTTATACCTCCCCTACTC
>CAXTNZ010000151.1:0-16991 GCA_964245695.1 uncultured bacterium
ATTTTTTGCACAGCTACTACAAACGCGATCGCTCTTCTTTAGTCTAAAGTCCAGGTAAAGAAATGATGAACTTTAGGATAACCGAGCAAGAAAAAGCGATTGTACATGAATACTGTCAGTTAACTGGTAGGACTCAGACAGATGTGTTTCGGGAATTTGTCCGTTCTCTAGACAAGAAATTGTTAAAGCTTCGGGTATTACCGCACTCGCTTTAACCGAAGCACCCTCCCACTCGAAAGCTTCGCGCTTGGGTGGGGACTGCCGCGTTACCGTTGATTAACAATTATGTTTCAAGCTACTCGTCGCCGTCTCGCCCTTTGGTACACTGCTGT
Source organism: uncultured bacterium (assembly GCA_964245695.1). Lineage (GTDB taxonomy): Bacteria > Cyanobacteriota > Cyanobacteriia > Cyanobacteriales > Nostocaceae > Hassallia. The sequence continues at coordinate 333 of CAXTNZ010000151.1, forward strand.
AACAGCAGTACTGCTGCTAGTGTTTGCTTGTGGAGTGTATTTGTATGTCCGCAGTACGTTGATTGAGCGGATTGACGATACATTGAATCATGTGGTGGAAGTAGTCGAGCGATCGCTTGTTATTGAACCAGTCAAGTCTGATTTAGGTCAATTCCGCATTAATGTAGAAGCTAGTTTTCCCAACAATGCCGACACCGTAGAAGATGACCACATCGACCTAGAGTGGTTTAGTCCCACTGGTGAATTACTTTGGTCAACTTTATCCTACCCTCTGGATATTCCTATTCATCCTAACCGCATGGGTGAGACTGTCCACGTAGTTAGGGGACAAGGGGGAGTGGGTAACTGGGGAGGAACGGGGTTATCCCGTCTGTACTGGGAAGTGAGGGACAAGAAGACAAAAAGACAAAAAGACAAAGGGGAAACTTCTAGCATTAGTTCATTATCTTCCCCTTCCCCGATGTTATTGCGGCAAGTCACACAACGGGTGGAAGTCGGACGGCAGGTACTGGGATATCTGCGTGTTAGCCATCCCTGGTTTGAAGTCACTAAGCCCAGTCGTCAGTTGATTTTTGATTTGGCACTGGGTACTGGGGTGATGGTACTTTCGGTAGGGGCAAGTGGCTGGTTTCTTTCAGGAAAAGCAATCGAACCGGTGCGCGAGTCTTACCAACGCCTGAAACAATTTACCGCTGATGCTTCTCATGAACTGAGAAGTCCGATTACTTTGATTCAAACTAATGTGCAAGTTGCTTTGAATGATTTGGAATGGAGAGAGGGGAATGGTACTACTAATGTGCATTATCGCCAACAATTAAAGGTGGTGGAACGGTTAACGCAGCGTTTGGGGAAGTTAGTCAATGATCTACTATTTCTAGCAAGGCAGGATAGTGGCATCAGCAAAGATATTTTTTCAGCTTGTCCGCTTGATGCTTTGCTGATGGAAGTAATTGAAGAACAACATCTGCTAGCTGCGGAAAAAAACATTACCCTGACTTTATATTTGATTGATCCGCCTTCTTGGGAAATTAGCCACGAATTGCTGGAAAATTGGTTCACACTTGTTGGCGAGTGGGATCAACTGGTGCGGTTGTTCACAAATTTGATTGGCAATGCCTTAGGGTATACCCCATCTGGTGGACGAGTGAATGTGGAATTGTCGCGTATAGAGGCAATAAATCCGGTTTCTCGGTTACGTCACAGCACCGCGCTGGAAATTAAAGTCAGTGATACGGGAATTGGTATTCCCACGGAGGCGCTACCCCATTTGTTTGACCGCTTTTATCGGGTAGATCCGGCGCGTACCCATACCTCCGGGAATACAGCGAGTGAAAGTGCTACTGGATCTGGATTGGGACTAGCGATCGCTCAAGCTATTGTCGAAAATCATCAAGGTCAGATTCAAGTTGAAAGCACTGTTGGCAAAGGCACCACCTTTACTGTCATTTTACCAATCACTCTTGAGTCTTAGTTCTTCAACAAATAATTGTTACCTGTGGCAGATGCAAAAGTATTAATTTAACTTGTAATTTATATTGCGAAGCCATGAGTTTGAGTCATAAATTGAGCCTCTAGCGGTTTGATATTTCTACTGCCGAAACTTATTTCGGTAGTTATGCAAACTGCTAGGAAAGCTATTGGCAAAAATTGCTTCATTCAGAACGCATATATAAAAGCATTTGTGGAGGGTTAAATGCCAATTTCCATAAGAAGAGACGTTGTCTACAGTTTACTCAAAAAAATTGATGCAAGTGGGCAGGGAATGCATGAAGTTGATTTCTCAGGAGAGAAATTAGGAGAAGCAGATTTATTAGCTCATTTAGATTACCTAAATCAAAATCAGTATATCCATGCTGAGTTTACAGATAATGGACGCTTCCAAAGGTCAGAAATGACGGATAAAGGGCGTAACATGTTGGAAAACTATGAGGAGAAGCTGGCGAAAACTTCTGACTCAGCATCATCAGCGCCAATCGATACGAAAGATTTGCCCTTTTTAGAAAAAGTGAAGGTGAACGGCGGTTTAGCAGATGTCTTCGACGCTAGAGACATAACAGAAGTAGCATTCCGGGTGATGCGCGATTTGATGAGTACCGAAGCCGCTGATCGCGTTGAGGCGGAACTGCATAAACCAGCCGAAAAAACCGATGATAAAGCGCTACAAATGGAAATTGCCGAACTGTGGCACGATACAAATCCGATTGTGTCATTTTTGAGTCGGGTGCGTCCACCTTGGGATGGTCCGGGAATCTTCAAGATTGATAGCGATCGCTTTTTATTTCGGGTGGCTAATGAAGGTGGAATGCCACCCAATGCAGACCGCGAAAAGGTAGTTACGGCAATATTTTCTGCCACTAAAGACGAATTATCACAAGAAAGAATTCAGGAAATTGCTAGCTGGTTGCCTGATGTAGTTCGCAAAATGTGGGAAGAAGCATAAAAAAGTTAGGAGTTAGGAGTTAAAAGTAATTCCTAACTCTTAACTCATAACTGAACTATAACTAATGATTCATTTGCCTCCTACTGGAGGCTTAAAGATATATTTAAAATCACTAATTTTTCACCTCTCTAGTCAGAGGTAATATTTCTTATTTCTTTGTTAATTTTTAAGTGTTAATGAATGTATAAAAAAATAACTAGATACAGCAGGTAGATATGTTTTTACTTTGCTAAGTTCAACTATCTGCCCGAATACTTTTCCTTGGAGTACGTTTAGATATTTTCCCAGGAGTTAAAAATGAACAAATATCAACACAAGTTCTCTAAATCGGCTAAATTACTAGGCACTATTTGTGGGGGATTACTTATTAGTTTGCCAGCCATTCCCCATGCGGCAATTGCACAGCAGTCTATAGCCCAAGTTAAGCAATGCCCTAGTATTTTCTACGAAGAACCTCACAATAATCGAGTTTTGGTTCCACAAGGATGCCCACCTAATGCTTATACTCAAAAAATGGGGATGCAAGGGCAAACTCCCCTTCGCAACAACGCTTCTGCTACCCCAATACCAGAACAAATAAGGATGGGTGTAGGTGGTGAAATGCCAGACGCATCTGGTGGAACATCGCAGCAGAATTATAACTATAACAGCCAGTCGTCAATGATGCGATCGCCACAAGGCATGAGCAATTCTAGACAACAAACACAAAATTCTGTTATCCAAACGCCATCACCACAACAGCAACAAGCAGCTGTGGCAATGGTAATGCCCATGAGTGGTAAGGTAGGTTTGCGCTTGGTGAATCAGACAGCCGCACCTATTAGCTATCAAGTAATTGGCGATACAGCACCCCGAATCCTACAAGGAAAATCAGAGGTGATGTTGCAAGGTTTACGTATACCGACAACCGTTACTTTCTACCGTCAGGATAAGGGACTGTTAATGGTGACACCACAAGGTTCTTCTCAACAAGGTATGTTGCAACTTACATTGCGGGAAACAACCGATTTGGGAATGGATAGAAGTGCGTTGAGAATTGAACAAAACGGTTCTGTTTTCTTGAATTAATCAACTATACAAACTGCGGATTGGGGATTAGGAATTTCCTAATTCCGAATTTTCCTTTAAGCATTTGAGGCATCCTTATTTCCAGCCCCTAACTTTAGTTATGGGGTCTTTAATTTTGAATGAGTATTTGGATGTTTTACTACTAGCTAATTGGCGTAATTTGTATAGATTTTTTGGGTGACACAACTACTGCTTTAACTAACGGTCTGACCAATCAAGTTGGGACTGGGAATTATGGCTTGGGTGGCAGCTTTGATTTGCAGAACGACCCGCAATCAATACTGGGACGCAGTTCATCTGGTAGGAACGCGATTATATTTGTGGCAGATGGTCTGCGTCCGAGTTCAGTAAATCCTGAAGATGCGCCGACACTTTACAATATTCGTCAGGAAGGGGTGAACTTTGTCAACAGCCATTCGCTGTTTCCGACCTTTACAACTCCTAATGCAAGTGCGATCGCCACTGGGCATTACCTAGGCGACACAGGCGACTTCAGCAACACCATATACACAGGCTATCCAGTGTTTGCTGGTGGTAATAATGACACACCTACACCATTTATTGAAAATGACGCCATTCTCAGTGACATCGACGAACACTTCGGTGGTAACTATTTAGACGAAGAAACATTGCTGGCGTATGCCCGCGAACACGGATACAACACGGCTGCGGTTGGGAAATTGGGACCAACACTAATTCAGGATGTCACCCAGGGCAATGTCGGAGCAGATGGGAAGATACCAACACCAGGGACAATCATTATTGATGACTCAACAGGCAAGACTGGTGGGGTTCCCCTCAGTGCAGAAATCACCAAACGGTTGGTAGATGCAGGGGTAGGTGCCACAACCCCCGATCGCAGTAATGGCGTAGCTAGCAACAACCAGCTGAGCAACGGCTATTCTGGGAACAACACCACTCCTGGAACGCTTGCTGCCAACACCGTTCAGCAACAGTACTTTGCTGATGCCGTTACCAAAGCAATCCTGCCATCCTTCACTGAGCAAGACAAACCCTTTGCGATGGTCTACTGGTCGCGGGACCCTGATGGTACGCAGCACAACCAAGGAGATAGCCTCAATAGCCTGACTCCAGGGATTAACGGTGTTACCTCAAAAGCGGCGCTGAAAAATGCGGATAACAACCTCAAGCAAATTCTGGACTTCATCAATAGCGATCCGCAGCTAGCAGCCAACACCGACATTTTCATCACCTCTGACCACGGCTTCTCCACCATTAGCAAGCAGTTCACCGACATACAGGGAGGGACAGTCAGCGACTATGCTTCCTCACAGACCTATCCAGGAGTGAATCCCGGCTACTTACCCTCTGGATTTGTGGCGATTGACATTGCCCACGAATTAGGGCTACCTCTGTATGATGCCGACACGCCAACTGCTGATGGCAAAAACTATGCTTCGGTAGACCCTACCCAAGGACAACGTCCTAGGAATGGTGACGGGTTGATTGGTGGTAGTGGTGTGATTCAAGAGACACCCGATGCGAAAGTTGTTGTCGCAGCCAACGGCGGTTCTGACTTAATTTACGTTCCAGACAAAGACCCAGAAACCGTCAAGAAAGTGGTGGATTTCCTCAGCAAACAGGACTACACCAGTGGCATATTTGTAGATGACCAATTCGGCGCTATCCCCGGAGCATTACCGATCAGTTCGATGAACTTGAAGGGTTCCACGCAACTACCTACACCTTCCATCGTCTTGAACTTCCGGACATTTGCCACTGACAGTAACAATCCCTCTGGCTCGCAGGTAGAAATTGCTGACACAGGCTTGCAGCAAGGACAAGGGATGCACGGCAGCTTTGGTCGAGGCGACACTTACAACAATATGCTGGCGATTGGTCCTGACTTTAAGCAGGGTTACACCGATAATGCTCCAGTAAGCAATGCTGATGTTGCAATTACGCTGGCGAACATTTTAGGATTTGATATTCCCAGCAATGGCGAACTCACAGGACGAGTATTAACTGAGGCACTAGCGGGTGGTTCCGACAGTGTTCCCTTTACTACAGGCATCTTAAAGTCTGACCCCACCGCTGATGGTGTGAGGACTTATCTGAACTATCAGCAAGTAGGTGACACCAAGTACTTTGATGCTGCTGGGTTTGCTGACCGTACTGTTGGGTTAACGACTCTTCCCCCAACAGCAGTTCCGGCTCTTGATCGCCCATTTCCTCCAGGACCGCAACCGGACGGAACAGCAATTACTACTCAAGGTTGGTTCTTGACTCCTGCGGCTAATCAAGTGCAACTTGGCGATCGCCCTTATGGTATTGCCCAAAGTCCAGATGGGAAAACTTTACTAGTTAGCAATGACGGTCAGGGAACGCAATCCCTGCAAGTTGTTGACAGAGATACAGGCGCTGTGGTACAAACAATTCCATACAATACCCCAGAAGCATTGTATATCGGTGTTGTCTATAGCCCAGATGGCAGTCACGCATACGCCTCGGCGGGGGGTAACAACAAAATCCGCGTTTATGATGTCCAGGGACAGCAACTGACCGAGACTGACCCAATCTTACTACCGCCACAAACCCCGGATGGAAAGCCCCTGAATCTCTATCCTGCGGGTCTGGCGATTACTAAAGATGGAAATACCTTGTTAGCAGCCGACAATCTCGGCGACGCTGTATCAATTATTGACTTGCCAAGCCGCAATGTAACTGCGACTATTCAAGTCGGACACAATCCCTACACAGTCCAGCTAGATAAAAATGGCAAATTTGCCTATGTCAGCAATTGGGGTGACACGACAGTCTCAGTCATAGATGTGGCTGATGCGGAAGTAGAGTACACGATTCCCGTCGGCACACATCCAAATGCGATGGCTTTGAATCCCAAGAATAATGAATTGTATGTAACTAATGCTGATAGCGACAACGTTTCAGTCATTGATACAGAAACCAAAACAGTTCTTAGAACGATTGACTTAGCACCTTACCCTGGTGCGAAGGAGGGTAGCAGTCCTAATGCGGTAACAGTTTCCCCAGATGGCAGCACTTTGTATGTTGCCAATGCTACCAATAATGATGTGGCTGTCATTCGCCTCGCAAACACAGCCGACGGCAGCGAAGACAAAGTTATTGGTTTGATTGCGACTGCTTGGTATCCTACTGGACTCGTTCTTTCCCCAGATGGCAAAGAGCTTGATGTCATCAATGCCAAAGGACTGGGTGCTGGTCCCAATCCCAACGGACCAAACCCTTACCGATCGCCTTATTAGGTCGCAGACGTATAACGATACAGAGATGGTTAAAACTTTATAGAGAAGGAGGGTTGAGCAACCTGCTCTCTGCTCGTAAGAGTTCGGGAAGACCAAAAAAAATACCACTTGATGTGCGATCGCTAATAGCAAAAGAACTGTCTAACCCGTCCGGGTTCAAAAGCTACGAAGAGGTTCGTACCTGGCTTTTAGCTGAGTTTGGTATCGAAGCTTCATATAAAGTTGTGCATGAAGTTGTACGCTATAAATTGAAAGCAAAATTAAAAGCACCACGTCCACGTAGCCTTAAGCAAAACAAAGGTGTGGAAGTTCAGTTTAAAAAAACTTACTTCCGGGTTAGAAGTCATAAAGAAGTATTTAATATCACCATTAGAGCAGTATCGCAAAGTACGTTATTGGTGTGGTGATGAAAGTAGATTTGGACTCCAAACTATAACTGGAAGATTAATTACGCTTACAGGTGTAAAACCAGTCGGCTATACTCAATGTTGCTTTGATAATTTCTATATATATGGAGTAGTGGAACCATTAACAGGGGAAAATTTTGTCATTGAGTTTTCGCATTTGGATAGCATTTGTTTTGAAATGTTTTTAGAACAGTTAGCCGCATTATACCCAGAAGATTTACATATAATCCAAGTAGATAACGGTGCGTTTCAATGAGCGTAAGTATCTACGAGTACCAGAGAATATAATTCTATTATTTCAACCTCCACATACACCTGAAGTTAACCCAATAGAGAGACTAAGGATGCGAAATTAAGAAAGCTTTAAAATGGGAATGCTTCCAAAGATTAGATGAGTTAAAAGAAGCTGTCTGGAAAGAGTTAGATAAATTAACCGCTTCTCAAGTTAAATAAGAACGCTGGATGGGATTTTATTTTGGAGGCTTTATTTGTATCAGGCTTTTCGTGAAATGGTATCACCTGCGAATAAATGCCTTTGCTTGATAAAAGTTGCCTGTGAAATAGCAAGTTTAAGTAGAATGTCTAAAAAGAAGTTTTCTTGTTTATTTAACAACAAAATATATACGTATTTCTATTGAAGTTTAGAATCTGGTAAATCTTCCCCCAAGTAAATGACACGAACATCTGTAGGTAATTTTTCCTCTAGGAGAAGATAGCCTTCCTGAAGATAATTGGCTACTTCTTGGGGAGCGATCGCTTCTCCTTCGGCTTGCAGATAAGCAGCAATGCGAGTTTCGCTCCAGTGGAAAGTTTGAGCCATCAAAACCATCAATCGCAAAACTGGTGGTAATTGCTCTAATGCCTGTTCTATATAACACCAAAGCGGTGGTGAAGTCGTCTGGAGAGAATAATGAATTGCTTCTGTGGGTGGTAGTTTAATCTCGTTGATACAGAAAGCTGTCATGTTGATCAGCCAATTTTGCAAAGTTAAGGTTTCCTTGCTTGATTGAGTGTTGGTTAAGTCGAGTCCACCGAGTTCGTAATAGATATGCCGCCACGTAAGGGCAAACAGATAATCGGCTTGCACAGGCGATCGCGCTGAATGGCGAATCAAGGTGTAAACTATCGGGCTGTAGCGGCAAAACATCGCCGTAAAGTACTTTCCAGCTTCCGGATGGCGCTGAAATAAATTCAAAAGTTCCTGATCGCTGTGATGAAACAGCGATTTAACTAGTGGGTGATTAGCTTCGGGAAAATGTGGTATTTGCACAATCCGAGTGAATGTATGTTGTTACAATGAATATTATTGGAAATGGCAACTTCGAGGGACGCTTGGTTGCGGCAAAGATATACCCCACCAAAGTCTCCCAGTTAATCGCATAATATCTTGGTGTTGGTCTGTTTGTGGGTAACATACAGACTACTTCGTTATTGATACACTAGAAATACGGACTTTATTTTAGTCTGTATCGAGAATAATAAAAGCGATTCCTCTATAAAATCCTAGATGTGTTCATGGTTATAGCAGTTAGTGTGACACCGTTTGTGAGTCAACCGTTTATTTTCGGCTCTTTCTTGCCTTCCCTGCCCTTAGATAGCCTGTTCTCCACCCAAGGCATCATGGTGATGCTGCTTGCAGCCTACGCTGGTGCCATGTGGATGTTCCTTACCAGTGCGCCAAAAGTACACACCGTTATGGTGTCAGATATGGAGATTGCCCGCCAGTTGTACGAAGGGCTGCTAGATTTGCCAGCAGCGGAAGTGCCTTTGCACTATTACTACAACTACGAGCAAAGCATAGGCGCAGCGGGAATTGATCCGCTTTATATGTCCGCCAGCCCCACGTTTTCCGGCAGCAGAATGATGAATAATGCCAGCGAAGGGCTTTGGTATCAGTTAAAGAAAAACACCCAACTACACGTCATTACTGGAGCCAGTTTAGGCAGCAAAAGTCAGCAACGTCACGTTTGCTTTGACCGCGACTGCCTAGAAATGATTTTAATGCGTGTGGAAACGCGCGGTTTGAAATTCAAGATTCGCAATCGCAAGCCCTTGAATTTTTTGGTTAAGGACTATGAAGGGCGCGTGATTGAGTTGGCTGAGGTGGCGAATTAGTTATTGGTCAAGAGTCAAGAGTCAAAAGTCAACAGTCATTGGTTATTAAATTGTTGATTGGGTTTCGTCTTAGTAAACCCAATCATAATTTTTTTTAGATACGTGGGCGAGAGGCTAGCCTTACAAAGGATGTATAAATCTCACCTCTATAAAACAGATTTCTATGCTTGGACTCAAGAGCAGGTGAGCTTGCTGACAACTCAACAGTGGGATCAATTAGACACGATCAACCTGATTGAGGAAATTGAAACTTTGGGTATAAAAGAACGGCAAGAACTGAGAAATCGGCTGGGAATTTTGCTGGAACACCTACTTAAATGGCAGTTTCAATCTGAAAAACGCAGCAATATTTGGTTGGGTACAATTCGAGAGCAACGTATTCACATTAAGCTGCTTTTGTCAGATAGCCCTAGTTTGAAATTTTATTTAGAGGAAGTTTTTCTCACTGCTTATGAACTGAGTTTAGCTTTGGCAATTCGAGAGACTCAGTTGGGTGAACAAGTTTTTCCAGAAATATGCCCTTACACTCCAGAGCAAACGCTAAACCCTGAATTCTTACCAGAATCGAATCAAGTTGATGAGCAAGGGGAGTAAGTAGGAGAACTAAATTAAACGTAAGCTCGTAGTAAGGACTTTAGTCCTTAAAATGCTTTACCAGAGCGATAAATTGCTCACCCTTCTCTTCTCCTTCGGAGACGCTGCGCGTTCCGTGTCGCTACGCGAACGGGTTCGCCAGTCGCTCATGGGGGTAACGAACATGACCGCGCTGGCTCACTACGAACTCATATTTTGAGGAGCGACAGATCGACCCGCTTGTTGATAGCGTGACAAAACCGACTCAGAAACTCCTTGCACATCAAAGCTAATTAGCTTTGACTGGTCATCGAACAGGCAAATTCCCCAGGATTGCACATTAAAATAGGCTCCCACGCTATCTATAAACCGCATCCGAAGTTGATACTCATCCTTTGCGATCGCAAATGCATGGAAAGTAGCGTCAGGAGAATTCACCATTGAAAATGCCCCCAATCGGGGACTAGCCATAGTTCGGAGTTTTTTTTAGGATAACTCAACAATAGTCAAATTAATTTCCTTCCTTTGACACATAAAGACAATTATTTACTCCTGGACTATGAGTGACCAGCTAATTCTGAATGAATATAAGCAACAAATTGCGGATCTATACAGCCGCAGAAGTCAAACTTATGATGACGGCGATTGGCATCCGCGAATTGCTCATCGTTTGGTTGAACATGCACGCATTAGCCGTGGAAAGCATGTGTTAGATATTGCAACTGGGACAGGTATGGTGGCGATTGAAGCAGCACAGCTAGTGGGTTCTGAAGGTCGAGTCGTGGGTGTGGACATTTCAAATGGGATGCTTGAGCAGGCAAAACGCAAGGTTGAGGCATTAGGGTTGAGTAATATTGAATTTCAGCTTGCAGATGCCGAAGCACTGGATTTTCCTGAAAACAGTTTTGATGTGGTTTTGTGTTCATCTGCATTCATTTGGATGTCTGACTTGATTGCTGCTTTACGGCTTTGGCATCGATTGCTTAAGCCAGGGGGGCTGGTTGGCTTTCATGCCTTTGCAGAAACCGCTTTTGTGGGAGGGGTTGTGGCGCAGAAGGTAGCTGAAAAGTATGGCATTTCATACGCCATGAGCAAACCAACAGGCACAGTTGAAAAGTGTCATGATTTGCTTGCCGCAGCAGGGTTTGAGGCGATTGAAATTAAGGCTGAGCAAGACGGGGGCTACATCAGCTTAGAACAAGCAAAGCGGATGTGGGCTGGAAGTGAGCATCCTGCACCGGGACAATTCCCGAATCCCTTGTCGCAACTTTCATCCGAGCAATTAGAGCAAGCTAAAGCGGAATTTGAGGCACAGTTGTCAGCATTAGTGACTGAGCAAGGCATTTGGAACGATATCACAATCTTTTTTACATTTGGTCGCAAGCCTATCTAGCGCTTCTCGTTTGCGCTTGGAGTACGCGGGTAGGGGCACAGCAATGCTGTGTCCCTACTGTGTTGCTTGCCAAACGAGAACCCCGATCGATTACGCCTAGCCGTGGATGAGGCGGAGCCTCCAAGAAGACATTCCCATGCTGAGCATGGGAACGAGAAATGAATTTAAATTGGCAATTGAGGTTTAAGCTAATGTTTCAAAACCAGTCGATAGCGTGCTTTTCCACTATTTAGCCTTTCTATAGCCTCATTCACCTCGTCAAACTGGAAAGTTTCAATTATTGGCTCGATTTTGTGCCTAGCTGCAAAATCGAGCATTTTGGCAGTTGTAGCAGAACTGCCAAGAGGACTACCAGATATTGACTTCTAACCCTGTATTAAGGGGAAAACTTGGCTGGCAACAGGGTTAGCAACTACACCAACAAAGTGTAGGAGTCCCTTTGGACGTAAGCAGGCGATGTAAGTATTCCAATCTAAATCGACGTTGACGGTTGAGAGAATTAAATCAAAGGAGTTTTCTACAGATTTGAGTGCGTTTGGATCGCGGAAATTGATAAAGTGATTTGCACCCAGTTCTTTGGCTTCCGCTTCTTTGTCAGGGCTACTGGAGAATGCACTCACATCACAACCCCAAGCGTGAAGAAACTTCAGTGCCATATGACCTAATCCACCGATACCAATCACACCAACACGGTCAGTTGGTTTAACATCAAACTGGACGATGGGATTAAAAACGGTGATCCCACCGCAAAATAATGGTCCAGCAGTCACAGGATCAATACCTTCAGGTAAAGGCAGTACCCAAGAGTGGTGGGCGCGTACCTTGTCAGCAAAGCCACCATGCCGTCCAACAATTGTTCCCTCGGCTGTGAGGCAGAGATTATGGTTGCCAGACATGCACCACTCACAAGTCATGCACGATCGCGAATTCCAACCCAGCCCTACTGGCTGCCCCACTTGGAGTTTTTTCACGGCATCGCCAACAGATGCGATCTTCCCAACTACCTCATGCCCAGGAACCAAGGGATACTGAGTCGTTCCCCAATCATTTTTGAGCATACTCAGGTCGCTATGACAAATCCCACACTATTCAACATTAATTTCTACATCCTCGCTGCCAAGTGGTCCTGGCTCATATTCAAAGGGCTTTAGTTCTTCACCAGGTTTGAAAGCTGCGTAAGCGCAAACCATAAAAATGACCTGTTGTGATGTTAATTTTTGTCACAGTTAGTCATTTTACAGTTTGCTCTCGCGTGTGTAACACTTTATGTCAGCTTGGAAAGAAAACTTTGCATTTTTCTTGCCAAGTTTCAAAAAAAGTAGAGACGTGAAATTTCGCGTCTCTACATATTTATAATTAAGTCGCAGATTCTGGAGATGATTCTGATTTTTCTGGCTTGAGTAAAGGGAAAGCGATCGCATCCCGAATACTGGCACAATCAGTTAAGAACATCACCAGCCGATCAATTCCAATACCTAACCCACCAGTAGGCGGCATTCCATATTCCAACGCGGTTAAAAAGTCTTCGTCTACGCCTTGTGCTTCTAAGTCACCTGCGGCTTTACGTGCAGCTTGTTCTTCTAGGCGATCGCGTTGTTCGATAGGATCGGTAAGTTCTGAGAAGCTATTCGCTGTCTCCCGCCCCACTATAAATAACTCAAATCGCTCCACCAAACCAGGCTTAGAACGGTGAGGTTTTGCCAGCGGCGAAATTTCTACCGGGTAATCAATCACAAAGGTAGGCTGAATTAACTTTTCCTCTACCTTTTGCTCAAAGGCTTCATTTAGGAGTTTGCCAATTGATGAGCAATCTTCTATATCTTCAAGTCCAGCGTTTTTACTTGCTGCTTTTGCTTCTTCCAAGGTTTGGAAAGCGTTAAAATCTAAACCTGTATATTCCTTAACCAAATCGTGCATTGTCACCCGCCGCCAAGGTGGTGTCAAATCAACCGCCACCTCTTGGTAGGTAATTTGCAGCGTACCGAGAACCTCTTGGGCGACGGTAGTAATTATTCCCTCGGTCAGCGCCATCATGTCGTTGTAGTCGGCGTAAGCCTGGTAAACTTCAATCGTGGTAAATTCTGGGTTATGGCGAGTAGAAATTCCTTCATTACGGAAAACCCGCCCTAATTCAAACACCTTTTCAAAACCACCGACAATCAACCGCTTGAGATGCAGTTCTGTAGCAATCCGCAGATACAACTCCATTTCCAGGGTGTTGTGGTAAGTGATGAACGGACGCGCATCCGCACCCCCCGTTTCACTTTGCAACACAGGCGTTTCAATTTCTAGAAAGTCCCGCTGTTCCAGGTAGCGACGAATTCCGGCGGTAATTTGGGCACGACGGCGGAAAGTTTGCCGTACTTCCGGGTTAACAATCAAATCAACATACCGCTGACGGTAACGCTTGGCGACATCCGTTAACCCATGCCGTTTATCAGGTAAGGGTAACAGAGATTTGGTCAGGATAGTGTATTGTTTGACGTAAACAGATAACTCGCCCTTTTCAGTTCGTTTGACAGTGCCTTTAACTCCCAAGATATCGCCGATATCTGTGAGTTTATCGAGTTGCTTGAAAGCATTGTCAACAATATCTGCCATGCCTTCTTCAATGCGTTTTTTCTCTAAATAAAGCTGAATTGTGCCAGTTTCATCTTGCAAGGTGACGAAGGCAAGTTTACCCATGAAGCGACGCAACATGACGCGTCCAGCGATCGCCACTTCTAAATCGACTTCTTCACCGTTGGGTAAATCAGCAAATTGTTCTTGCAATTGAGCCGCGTGATGGGTAGATTCCCAACGATATGCGTAGGGATTCATACCTAACTGCTTGATCTGTTCTACTTTCTCCAACCGCGTGGCACGAATATCTTCTTCGGACATGGTAACGAACTATCTTTCTTGCAAAGATTAATTATAGAGTCGGACATATTGTATATTCGCAACATTAGCTGCGATCGCCTGTTGCACGCTTTTGTAGTGTGCGGAAAACCTTTATTTTTTGCTTAATTAAGCGAAAACCGCGAGGAAATAGCTTTCATTTTCAGGTTACTAATTTGCACGATCGCCTTCAGCATCTCCTGCTGATCTGGTTGCAAATTAAGTGTTTCTAAGGCTTGATTGAGGTTATTACCTGCGTGTAGAGTTTTGGCGAGTTTGGCGCGTTGGGATGAGTCTAACATAGCCTGAATATCTCTGTTTCGGCGTTGACGCACAGCCTGGAGTTGTTGGCGCTGTTGGGGAGTCAGGTTAATCTTTGAAGTTAAGTTAGCAGATTGGGCAACAATTGCACTCTTAGTAATATCAAGTTTAGCTGGTGCTGCCAAGGCAATTGTCGGCAAAAAGAGGACAATGGCAACAATAGTAGCCAACACAAACAGCCGTTTTATACAGTTAATAGCCATACTGAGAAATTTTCAATTTTCGTAACCGTTCAGGGAATAATATCTTTGATGATTATCTCGTTTTATTTGTCTGAATTCCTTGTTATGCGGACGCGCGGTTTTTTCGCCGCGAAAAAAATTCGCGCTTGGGCTAGGGAGTAACGAAACGATAGAAAATCTCTCGCTTCGCCCAGCCCCTAGTCCCCAGTCCTTAGTCCATTTTTTTCATTCTGTTAATTTCTTGTTGCAATTCTTCAATTTTCCGACGTAAATTTTCTGCTTCTTGATTTTGCGATGTTTGGGCGGCAACATTTACTGCGCCGTCAGCGGGCGATCGCACATAATTTCCTTTCTTGATTTGCTGATATTCTTCTGATGCTGCCCACTGACGTAGATAGTGCAAGCGTTCAACGGGGAAAGGATGGCTAAGCATTTCGCCTTGTGACCCGTTATACATTAATAATTTATACACTTGATTAAGTACATCTTCATCAGCCTGATAATTTTCTGACTGACGGATAAACTCCTGTAAACTGCATTCGTGGGCGTATTTACTACTACCGCCAGCTACTTTCATCATCGAAGACATGACTGTATTTAAGTCATCCGTGACTAACAAAGCTGCGCGATCCGCAGATAACTCGGCTTTGCGCCGCCATTCAAAAAAGGCATAAATCAAAGCTGGTGTAACAAAATTGCTAACGCCAAAAGTCCACCTACCTAGGGCATTAGCGGCACTCATCGCCCACATCGCCATTTGAATTAAAATAGTATGACCACATTTAATATGCCCCAGTTCATGGGCTAGCACCGCCCGAATCTCGGCTTCGTTCAGTAAGTCTAGAATCCCTGTGTTTATGACTATGTAAGGATGCTCTTGCCCCAAAGCATGACTATTTGCTTGGGGATCTTGTGAGACAAACAGTGCAGGTTGTGGATAAATGTCCAAATCCCGCACGGATTCTCGAAACATCTGGTAAATAGTGGAATATTGACGCGGACCGACTTGGATGGTGTTGCCCATTAGATAGACTAACTGAGGGCGTTCGTAGACAAATTCCACAAATTTACGAGCAATTAAATCAAATCCGGGTAAATTTCGTAAAGCTTCCTCAGCTTGGCGATCCAGTGGATGCCTGAAGGCTTCGCTGGAAATTCCTGTGTATGTAGGCATAATTCAGGGTGATTGGTGATTGGTAATTGGTGATTGGTGATTAGTATCTACTTTTGACTAATCACCAATAACTAATGACAACATAATAGAAATGGGGCAATTGGAAGTAAAAATTACTTTGTATGGGATAAAAAGCGTGTGATTGAGGCAGAAGTTCATTTGTCACTACATAACTTTTTGCGATCGCAGGCGGGTTTCCCTTCCTGGCCCCATCATTTGACGATGGCAAGGTTGGTAGCACGCGCCTTGCGTACCGGACGTAGCGCCTTAATTCAAGTCGGGGCGGTTTGTGGTTATCAAGGGCGATATCGCACTAGTTTTGTAGCCTCCGCATTAATGTGGCATGGTCCTGTAATTATTGTTGCCACAGAAGCTGTGCAGCAACGCCTTGCAAAAGTGGAAATTCCCCGGCTACAGCAGTGGTTGCAAGTCGGCAAACCGATTAGAACCGGTGACGCTTTCCCCGGTGATGGATTTCAAGGACTGTTCCTGACATCGCCGGAAGCTTGGTTAAAAGCGCAGCTAAGTTCTAGTAATGATTTTCCCCAAGGCATTCCCACAATTATTGATGGCGTGGATGATCTGGAAGATTGGGTGCGTCATCAGCTTACCCAAGAAATTCAACCCCATGACTGGGATGATCTGATGCTAGCTTGCCCATATCAAGTTGATCTCATTCGCGAGGTAAGGGTGCAACTGACACGGGAACTGTTCCAGCATCCTGCTAATCCCTACGAATGTTATCTGATTTCTCAGCCAGAAGCAGATATTTTGAGCCGTCTTTATTCGGCTTTATATCCAGCTATCCTTCCAGATGCTTGGAAACACTTGTGGCAGGCATTTCAAAACATTGATGAAAAT
>CAXTNZ010000152.1:0-16957 GCA_964245695.1 uncultured bacterium
TTGGTGGCCGCAAACAAGCAGCAGCTTTCCTATGTGCATTTAACCGGATTTGATAGAATTCGTCCAAAGTGCTAACTCCAACTGCCCTTGTGTTGTATTTGTTCTGCCTCGCGCTCGACTGTGCAGCGCAATATGGCACGGCGAACAAAGCGGAATTAAGTTCTCTGGTCGGTTATCTTCAGGTGTAAAATTGGCATGGTGTACTGACAGCGTCAGTACAGTCCACTCGGAGCGCGACAATTCTTTTGGCTTTTCACCTGGACGCAGACATTGTTGCCCACAATGCCGACAGCGCCAATGGGCTGCCGCTTTAATGGCAAGTGCTATGTCGTCCCAATCATCTGCGTATCGCTCTCTATAAATAGGCATTGTAACGAGATGCAGACTATTTCTGTTGGAGAGTTTTAACAACTTTACCAAGTTTTGGTATCAGCAGTAAAAGCAGTAACCTAAAAAGAGCCTAAAAGGTATTGAGCCGAGAACCGTGTAGTTCTCAACACTCATGGTCGGAAAACTCCTATCATATAAAGTTTTGTAAATTTGCTACACTACACTTAGAAAACCTTTATTTGCAACGAAAAATCAAGCCTTTTCAAGATATCTTGCAGGTTTTTACAACGATCTCGGTGCAATACCTAAAAGTGCGATGGCGCTCTTGCGCCCGCCTTTATGCATCGCTCATATATGAGTCCCGCGTTAAAAATTGTGTTGAGCGTGGTGTAGGGTTCAAGAAAAGCGATCGATTTACTATAAGGCAGATCGGTTTTTTTGTGGTTGTTCTAGTAGACAATTAGTGGGAAAGCGCCTTTAAGAAAAGCTTAATTCGGATAGTTGAATGAGTGCAGCAATCTTTTCCTTAAATCTGTCAGCGAGTAAGTGTGGAAGAAGGAATACAAAGAACCAAACTAGTAAGTCCTTCACACTGAATTGCTGGAAGTGGTTGGGAGTTGGATTTTTGGTGTTGGTGCTAATGCCGAGTCAGGTGTCAGCCCAGAAACCAACGAAACCTCTACGCGTGGCGACGGGATTAGCCACACCCTTTGTCTTTGAGAAAAACGGTCAAATCACTGGATTCAGCATTGATCTTTGGCGTAGCATCACTGACGAGATGAATGTTAAGTCCGAGATATTTGTCAATCCAACTACTCAGGATTTGCTGTCTGCTATTAAGTCTGGTAAGGCAGACGTCGGAATTGGCAATATATCTATCACTGCCGAGCGAGATAAAGACTTTGATTTCTCTCAACCGATGTTTGAATCAGGACTTCAGATTTTAGTACTAAATCATGAGAATGGTGTCAGATCAGTACCTAGTTTATTAGCAGTGATTTTCTCACCTACCCTAATACAGCTTGTTGGCATCATTTTGGTAATTATTCTTGTGCCAGCCCACATTATCTGGTTTTTTGAGCGTCACCGTTCTGAAGGAATGATCCCAACTTTATCCTACTTTCCTGGTATTTTCAAAGCTTGCTGGTGGGCAGCAGCAACCCTGGCAACCCAAGCTGACGAAATGCCTAAGAGTGTAATCGGACGGTTAGTAGCCGTAGTCTGGATGTTTACCAGTGTTGTTTTTGTTGCCTACTTCACGGCTACAGTTACTACTTCGCTGACGGTGGATCGACTACAGGGAAATATTAAAGGTCCAGATGACCTAGTGTCCAAGCGTGTCGCAACTGTCATCAATAGTACATCAGCAACCTACCTGCATGAACAAAACATTCAGGTTCTAGAGTTCAATAAGGTTGCCCAAGCTTATGATGCACTTTTACAAGAAAAGGCAGATGCAGTTGTTTTTGACGCGCCTGTTCTCCTTTACTACGCGTCTGGTGAAGGCAAAGGAAAAGTAAAAGTTATTGGCAGTGTTTTTCGCAAGGAGAACTATGGCGTTGTCTTTGGGGCAAACAGTCCCTATCGAAAGCCTGTTAATAAAGCCCTGCTAACACTACAAGAAAACGGCACTTATCAAAAGCTTTATCAAAAGTGGTTCAGTACCAATTGAAGAACAGGTTCACTTTGGCTTTATAGTGCGTTTTCTTGTATGTGAGTCCCGCGTATAAAGTTATGTTAAGGTTGTGTCTGAGTCTAAAGTGCGGTTTCCTGAATGCGAATGCTATTAATAGCCAATACTATTTTTGAAATAGCAATTGCCGTGATTGTTTATTTTGTTTCCAACTCGGCTTTTAAAAGATAGCGAAGAGTCTATTTCTTTACTACGGGTAATTGGATGCGGTGCTTTTGCTTTAGGGACTTTGAGCTTTTTCATGCTGGAATTGACCGATAAAAAAGCATTGAAACCAGGATTAATCGCCCTATCTATTTTCCACACTAAAGCAGCAGTTGCCCTTCTTTATAGCTTTAGCTTTACCAATGGCACAGCTAATATACCCGCAATTATCGCACATTCGTTGTTTGCAGTATCATTTATCGGTGTTTGCTGGCAGCGAATTAGATAAAAGTAAAAGCACTTGCCTAAGAGTGTTGCAAAATAAGGAAAATGCTAGAGTATATAGCGAACGCTATGCGAAAAATGTTTTTAAGATATGGCTGACCAAAAAGATAAGGCTCAAGAAAAAAACCGCCTTGAACAGCTTCAAGAAGAACAAGGCAACACGGATTCTAAACACTCAGGGGGTGCTGGGGCTTCTGGTGGCAATTCAGGTGCTGGTAAATCTGGCGCATCAAAAATTTCTGCCACTGGAACACCTGATGATATCGAAAAAGTTGATGAGGACTAAAGCTGACTACAGAGACGAGTCAAGGTTTAACTGCGTCGGCTTTAATCACTAACTCAATGAAACAATGGTGGATTGAATACCTGATTATTCAGTCCACCGCAACGCGATCGCGCATTATGTGAGAAGGCGCGTATAAAGTTATGTTACGCTCTTGCGTGGTGCAATATTTGTAAGGCTTGGTTTGCTTCGTACCCTGACTCGCCAAAAGAAAAAGCCACCCACTTCAACTGAAGCTTAGTTCTTTAAGTAGAGGAAACTGATAATTAGAAATGCATATACTGCAATAGTATAAGAGCAAATATTCATTTAGGAAGCCCCTAGTTTTAGACCAACTGGGGGCTTTTTTTAAGTTTTTTATCCAAATGGATTAGGAATATGTCAAAAGAAATAACAACAATTTAACTACTCCTTGAGGCTCAGGGCAATTAATTCTGTTGACAGATTGGATGTCAATGTTTGGGCTGTTAATCTGTATTTCTTCGGAAAAAAAGTTAGAGCAGTTAAGAACAATGAATATTCTTGCTTGGATTGTTTTAGGTCTTATTGCTGGTGCTATTGCCAAGGCTATCTACCCCGGTCATCAAGGCGGCGGAATTCTCGCAACAATTATTTTAGGAATTGTTGGTGCTTTTATTGGCGGTAGTTTGGGTGTATTCTTTAGTACGGGAACCCTTGCATTAGCGGCTCCAACTTTTAGCATTCCGGGTTTATTAGTAGCAGTTCTGGGTGCAATCGTTGCAGTTTTATTGTGGAATCTAATCAACCGCAGCAGCGCTGTGTAATCAATTAAATTGTAATCAATTAATAATAAACATCAGGGAACTTTATAACTATTTTTATCCCTGAATTTAATTAAAACAGTAGCGTCAGCCTATGGTTAGGTTGGCGCTATTATTATATTTTGGTTAAGTTTTTGTGCTTGGGGCATTGTATGCGATCGCATTCCCACAAGCGCTGCGATCATAAGAGAAATTATACGCCGGACTCACGGATAAAAATGCTACTAGCCACTACCCAAACGGCTGTCCCCACCTCTGCCAGCATTCTTTATTAAACGGTGACTTCCATTTTTGAATCAGTCCTGCTCTAACTGCTGCCTTGGTCTAGTCTGCACCGGGGTATCCCACCAAAACGCAATATTAACCGCAGTCTTCAGCCCATACTGATAATGTAAGTCCTGATAGTTTATTATGTAATCTTTACAATCGTGTATCCCTTTCCAGCGCTTGTTAGAGCGGCAAGTTTCGCCGACATACAGCACTAAGGAAGCAGCAGAGTCAATAACAAAGTACAAACACGCTTCCCCTGGGCTGTCTGCTGGCATTCGGTAAAACGACATTGATTGCAGTTGCAGCGCTAGGGGGTCAATAGAGTCGGGATCGCAATGGGATGGCGCGATGTCGAATAATGCTGTCTGCTGCGGTGGCTCGGCTTCTCTTACCCGCTGCTGATAGTCACAGATTTTGGACTTCCACTGCAACAGCTCATCAGCACTCATCACCAGCGTCTTGGCTCTACGTGCTGGTGTAGATATTATGTCTGAGAATAGGTTTAGCTGATTGGGTTCCAAAGTTATTACAAGTGACTTGCTAGCTGATTATCCTCCAGAACCGGAAGGCAATATATAAGTTGTGGGAGCAGTTGAGGGCAGTGTGGGAGCATACTTGCGACTTGTGAACTATGGAACTCAAGGAAAGTAGGCGATCGCAGCAGCTAAAAACTGTAGGCGACCGAAAAATTGAGCTTTCCTCATTATTATGGACGCATGATTGTGTTTTTTGACTTTGGGATAGTATCGCTTATAAAGTGACATAGCATTCATGCTGACAATCTGCTAATAGTTAAAAATTTGGCATTTCCACCAAGAGCGCCGATTGGCTCATCAACAAAGGAAGCGATCGCACGCATTTATTGCTTTGCTTATAAGGCGCTCGCCCTACCTTAACCGTCTACAAAAGCGCCATATAGCAATAACGTTGTATATCCTTACAGTAATATATAACGCACTTAGGTTTTGCAATGTGGTTAAAATATGGCGTAGACGAAGCTGGGACATTAGTAAATATCGAAGATACCATCAGGGGAAAGACTCCGCTTAAGTGTCCCTATTGCGATTGTAGGCTAACTGCTAAAAAGGGCAAGATAAAAGAGCATCATTTTGCCCATACTGAAGAAACCTGCCGAAGAGTAGCCAAGCGTGAGTTTCCAGTTCTGCCACTATATGACAACTTCAACATTCATTTATCGGGTAAGGATGTAGGGCAATTAAAATTGCTCTGGAAAGAGTACGGGTTAAATAGTTATCCTATTAGCTATGAATTAATTCCTTCTAGTTTAATTAAAACGGGATTGTTGCAAAAAAATGTTTACTTAATTCCACCTAGATATGAATTTACGCACTTTGGTAAAATTTCCGTTGGAGGGTTAGAGTTTGCACTATTTAACGAAGTAGAAGAGCCACTATTATTCAAAAAGTTGCTGAAGTTAGAGTTAGCTTTTAACCATGCCTTGCACAAAAATGCTCCCGATTTACCGCATCGACTTACCGATTTAAAATTGTACCGCGCTCAACTCAAACGCATCCTATCGTGTACTCTCTATTTTTTAGAAATTAAAACAAATAAAGAAACTCTCTACAAAATAGGAGTAACCCAGCGACCTATTGCAGAGAGAATATCAGAAATAGAGTTTGATTTGCGATCGCTTTTTAAAGAGTGCGATGGTCACCAGACCGCTCCTGTGGAGCATCGCCTAAAGCCCATTGTATAGAGCTACACTAGTCGAGCGATCGCTCTAGGACTAAATGAAAATTTAGACTTTAGTCGATAACACCAACACCGTTTGAGCTTGTACATTTCAGTTAAGTATATTTGTTAGGGAGAATTGGGTCGATGAGAGACAGCGTTAGAATTAGCCGTAAGAAAACGGGTTTATCAAATATAACTGCTCCCTCCCTCGTCTCACCCGATATTCCAACATTAGCTTCACCGATACGCGGCTTTACCCCAGAAATAAATACTTCTATTATTCAAACATTACCTGAAGTATTATCCCAGACACAATCTACTGATGAGCAGGTTTTAGAACCAGAAGCCTTAAAGCAACGACCCCTCGGACATGACATTAGTCGAATATCGTTACGTCCTCAAGCAAAACTTAATGTCAGCCAGCCGGGGGATATGTACGAACAAGAAGCAGACATGATGGCAAGTCGAGTTATGTCTATGTCTTTACCTACAGTACAACGGGAGCCGATGCTGGAAGAGGAGGAAGAGGAAGTTAAATCCTTACCTTTAAACGCATCCATCCAAAGATATATTTTGCGAGAGGAAGTACAAACTGAGCGATCGCTACAATTTAAAACCGATCGCAGTTTCCAGTCTGGGGGTAATATTGAGAGTCAGTTAAATAGTAGTAAAGGTGGGGGAAGCCCATTAGGGAATGATGTGCGAGGCTTCATGGAACCCCGCTTTGGTGCTGATTTTAGTCAGGTGCGCGTGCATACAGGTGGGGATGCGGTGCAGATGAATCGGGAGTTGGGAGCGCAGGCGTTTGCTCATGGTAGTGATATTTATTTTGGGGCGCTTAAGTCGCCGGGGAATAATGAGCTGACGGCGCATGAGTTGACCCATGTATTGCAGCAAACAGGTAACCTGCAAAGGTATTCAAATTTGGGTGTTACTCACGTAGGTAACAACTACGTGCAGTGCGATAATCTAGAACCAGAGACTCCCAGCTATCGACCTGATATTCACCACGATCATGGATTTTTAGATGATGGACACGGAAATATTGATGAAACAAAACGACGTGAACCTACATTGAGTGATTACGCTGCACTAGCTTGGTGGAAAGCAAAACTAAATGGGGCTGAAATCCTAAGACCAGATTTAATAGATGCTACTGCTGCTTATCGTCATTTTTTATTTGGTAATGGTGCAACTCGAACTATCGATTATGAACGTTTTATTGCTAACGATCCAAGTGGTCAAATAATTATCACATCAGCAGTAAATGACATAGTAGACTTGGCTCGCGAACAACATAACCAATTTCTTCAAACGCATCCTGACTCTAATGAGGCGCAAACTTTTAACGTTCATACAGATGCTATTCCAGTTGGAAGTACAGAATATTACCCTTACCCAAAGACAGAAAACTGGCAGAAAGCTATTGGCGCACATATTATTTGGCTAGAAGCGAGTGTAACGGTTAATATCAATGCTGCTAATAATACCCGCTCTTTTAAGATTGAGATGACTTTACACATGGAGGATATGTATAATTTCAACCCGGGAGCTACTGACATTGCTACTGGAGCGCCTGATTCTGACAATGGTCGCTTTGAAGTTACTGGTTTAGGTCATGAGTATTTAAATACTGCTATTGTCAATAGGACGATTATTTCTCCTCCAGAACCTATGAATACAACTAGCAGCGACTCTTCCAATCCTTCAGTAGATGGTCCCCGAATTCCTCCAGTGCGAACTCCTGATGATGGGCGTGGGACAGGTAGTCGATGATGAATTTTCTAAGTTTGCTTTTGGCTCTCTTCCTTGTTGCTTGTACGCCTCTACAATCCTCAAAATCAACTATGACATCTCCAGAAACTCATGTTCAAACAGATCGAACTACCTTAGAAAGCCGAATCAATTTGCCCCAAAATGTGAGCAATGTGCAATGGATTGTTTTACAGAGAGGAGTTTCTAGCAGCGATATTCCTGGTCCTACCGATACCATCCTTTATGCTGTTTTGAAAAGTGAGAATAATGACTGGTCTTCACTGCCTGAAGCAAAGCCATTATTAGCCAGCCAAAGAATTGTCAAGGTTCCTGTGCAAGTTGCTAAAAAATTATTTTCTCCTGAGATTCTGAAAGACTTCCATCAAGCAGATGGCTATTTACAAATTACGGGCAAGCGGTATGAGCCTAGCTTCTTTAATAAAAGTAGTTACTGGGGGCTTTATGCAATTCTTGTACACGGTAATTTACTAGTCTGTTTACAGAGTATGTAGAAGCGCGATCGCGTTTATGCCTACAGTAGGTGATTCCTTTTCTTTTGAAGCAACGGCACGCTTTTGATTAAGTCAACCTGAACACGAATGCGCTCTTTGCAAGCACTGACAAGTCAGTTCGCATAATTCAAACTCAAGCTATTGACTCCAATTAATTTTGACGTTTCAAAATTTCAGTAATTTCCTGCATCGCCTGCTCGGCAAGAAACTGATGCGCTTGGAGGTGCAGGTCGGCAGCTTCCACATTGCCTGATAGGTAGAGGAATGCAGCATACATATTTTTTGCCCCAAACTTCGCTCCAGCTTCGTGGATAATTGAGCGCAAACATTTGTCATCAGTACGAAACAATTCCTCGCTGTCGCTATCCAAGGCATCGCATAAGCCTTTACAGGCAGCTAGGCAGGCACATACAAAGAAAATCCCCACATTATGAGGCAGGGACTACAGGCTTACTCACTCGCAGCTATTAATACAAGGTCAACTAAGATACTTTCGGTTGCTGCCATAGGATGAGTTTCAATTTTTCGCAGTTGCAAGCTCCATCACTAATTTCTCCTTCGTGGTCAGCTAGCCAATCATAAATTTGTGCAGCGAGTTTTAATGCCACTTTTTCTGAACGGTAAAGCCGAGGACTAGGGCAGTAGGCTTCGCCATTGATGTGTATAGCTGCAATTTGCCAATAGTCGCTGTCTTCACCCTCTGGTACAACGTCTAAAAATCCGCTATTGTAAGACTCGATTATTCCTATGTTCATGTACAATTATCAAACTTAAAGACGTTAGTCACAAAATGCGCCGATGCCAGCTTTCTCACTCGCGAGAATTAGCTGGAATCATGAGGGAATACATTAGCAACCCCTGCCAATAATTGTGGGTTCATGACCAATGAAAATCTGAATTATTGGTCACTTTTTGGCTTGATTGGGTTATTGGCAGCAATAATGGTAAGGGGAATAGACACTTTCCGCCAACTAAATTACTCCTCGGTCAGTAATGCAGTTTCGATACTCAAGCGAGGAAAAGTTGTACTCATGCGTGCGATGGCGTACCCGCCCGCCTTCAGAAGCGATCGCCCATAAAAAATTCAAAGAGCAAAAGTTGCCGCTCCGCGCGATCGCTTCTGAAAGAGCCACTACGCGATGGCGTACCCGCCCGCCGGAGGCGATCGCTTTCTTTATAATACAAAAATACTAAGAGTGTTCCAACAGATTGTTTAACAGGCATCTAACGATATAATAACCGCGTGCCATACACAAATGGTCAATTGATGCAACCCGCGCCAAATCAAGCACAAGACAAAGTAAACGCTACCCCCAAACACTCCTTCGATAACGGGAGTAGTAGAGCGCCTGACTTTTTACAGTGAAGAGTCGGGTTACACTGTTGCGCGGTTGCAGCGTTCTGGTACGAGGGATTTAACTACAATTACGGGGAATTTTGCAATTATTCAACCAGGACAAACGCTGCAACTAACCGGATTTTGGCGCGACCATCCACAGTATGGCGCTCAGTTTCAAGTTACTAGCTACAAAGAAACCAAACCTGCAACTCTCACTGGTATTGAAAAGTATTTGGTTGGGTAGTGGATTAATCAAAGGAGTCGGTCCCGTCACAGCGAAGCGCATAGTTAATCACTTCGGGCTAGAAACTCTCGACATCATCGAACAGCACATCGACCGCCTCAGCGAAGTTAACGGCATTGCTAAAAAACGCATAGCCATAATTAGAAAAGCCTGGGAAACCCAAAAAGCCATTAAAGAGGTAATGGTATTTTTGCTTTCGTCACGGCGTTTCCACTACCTACGCCGTCAAAATTTATAAGCAGTATGGCGATAAAGCGATCGCGCGTTGTGACTAATAACCCCTACCAACTAGCCACCGATATTTATGGTATCGGGTTTTTCACCGCTGATAAAATTGCCCGTAACTTAGGCGTACCCTCAGATTCAGAATTTCGCTACCGTGCTGGTTTAACGCACGTACTAAGCACAGCCGCAGAAGATGGACATTGTTATTTACCGCAAAGCGAATTAATAACGGGAGCGATCGCACTCCTCAAATGCTAATCCCACGAACCATCAGAACAAGTGATCGCTCAAATCATCAAAAACATGTCGCTTGCAGACGAACACTCTTAGAGAACAGTCTGCTGACAAAACTTTGCTTTGTTATAACCCTGCGTTCTTTAACACCGAGCAAAATTTGGCACTCATTATCGCTCAACGATTAACCCATCGCATCAATTCAGATATCCCCCGCGTCCGCACCTGGCTTACACGTTTTACCAACAGCCGCAAAGTTGAACTTTCCGAGCACCAACAAGAAGCGGTGGAGATAGCAGCTTACTCTAAAATTGCGGTGCTGACTGGCGGTCCGGGTACTGGAAAAACATTTAGTGTACGTACCATCCTTGAATTATGGAAAGCAATGGGTAAATCCATAGCTTTGGCTGCACCCCTGCAACAACTCACGACAAATGTGGACAGGCTTGTTTTGTAGATCCACAGGTCAAGAGCGAATATTTTTGATGTTCGCGCTTGCGTCTCCCTTAGGAGAAGCCTGTCCACATTTGTCTAGAGAAGGACTCGCCCACTGGACGCGCAGCACAAAGATTAACCGAGATGACTGGGTTAGAGGCAAAAACCGTACATAAGTTGTTGGAATTCGACCCCAGGAACATGGGTTTTAAGCGGGATATGAGTAACCCCTTGCCTCAAAAAGCAGTTATCGTGGACGAGGCGAGTATGCTGGATTTGTTTCTAGCATACAGTTTAATTAAAGCCGTACCCGAAGATGGTCAAATACTGTTTGTCGGGGATATCGACCAGTTACCGTCGGTCGGTCCCGGACAGATACTTGCCGATTTGATAAAGAGCGATCGCATTCCAGTTGTCCGATTAACCCAAGTATTTCGTCAAGCTCAAAGTAGTGCCATTATTAGGAGCGCTCACCAAATTAACCGAGGACATTACCCAAATATTGAACCAATTTCTAATACTCCCATTGCTGATTGTTTGTGGCATGGTGGCGGACATCAACCCGAACATGGTGTGCAGGTAATTAGCGAGTTGGTTAGTGATTTTATTCCGAACCTTGGTTTTAATCCTGCCACCGATGTACAAGTCCTTTCTCCAATGGCACGGGGATTAGTGGGAACTCGCAATCTCAACAAAGTACTTCAGCAGCTAATCAATCCACCCAGTCTCGAAAAAATTGAAATTACTAGGGGTTTCACAAAAAGTAGACAAAAATGGACAGCCTTGTTTACTAGATCCTCGATCCCCCACGACATTTTCGGATGTTCGCGCTTCGCGTCTCCGAAGGAGAAGGCTGTCCATTTTTGTCCGGGTTCAGCCCAAGGGAGAAACGATTTTTAGAACGGGCGAACCGACAGGTCGGCGCTTCCGCAGAGCGGACGCTTACGCGAACGCTATCGCATTATTCAACTAACCAACGATTACGACCGCGAGGTATTTAACGGCGATGTTGGGTTTATTACTAAAATTGACACCGAAGAACAGGAAGTAATAGTCCAGTACGCAGAACGTGATGTTACTTACGACAAGAGCAGACTTATAGCAATTGAAGTATAGGTTAGGACGTTAAACGAATGGCTGTATCAACTCTCTCCCGAAAATTTTCGATAGTACCAACTGATTTTCTGACTCGGTTTTTTATCGGAAACCAATAATGTTCAATATCGTTTAAATCAGGAGAGTATGGTGGTAAATACTCAAGTTCACATCCGACAGATTCAATTAATTCACGGATTTTCTGAGATTTGTGGAACGTGGCATTATCTAAAATAGGGGAAATTATGTCTTTTCTGATCCCCCTGAAGCGCGTGGATGACCGTCAGCCAGTACCAGAAATGACCAAAAATCTCAGCCGGAAAATTATTTGGTTACCGTGGATATATTTATAAACAATTATTTGAACTTCTCCAGCGAAATCTTCAACTGATTACAACGATTAAGAAAAATATGAAAAATCATTTAATCCCTTTAATGAATAAAATTTTATTGAGAAAACGTTCTCTTATAGAAACCGTTAAAGACCAATTAAAAAATATCTCTCAAATTGAACATACTCGTCACCGCAGCGTTTGCAATTTTATGGTTAATCTTATTGGTGGTTTAATTGCTTATACTTATCAAGACAAAAAACCCTCATTAAATTTAACAACAGAAGATTTAGCCGCACTATCAGAAGCAAACCTCATACTTATTGAGGATTTTGGGTTGGTTCTTGCCTAGCTAACACCTAGAGAACTTAGGTTTTCTTACGTCGAACTCAGGTTTAATTTAGTAGTTTAGAATCAGTATTTTCTGGAAGATTTGAGGGACTTGCAAAACGCTGCGTCTGTAGAAGAGTCACAGCACGATTTGAACGGCTGGGTATCTTTGGATATAGCTCAGTCATGGCGATCGGCAATGCTAAAACTGTAGCGAAGTACTGACTAAAGTTCAGCACAGGATCAAGTGCAGGAGTTATGCAGGTAACATATAATCTGCGATGAATCCCAACGACCAGACCAATTTGGCTGGTTACTGCGGCAATGCCTTCAATATAATCACCATTGACGCTTTTGAACTAGACTTTTGCTAACAGAAAATCTGATTGCTACTTTCCGAATTGATATTTTCTCCTGAATATGTGATGCAACTATTTTTTCGCGGAGATCGATTGAATATGCTTTCATCAAAAGATAATATTTTTATTCTTACTGACTGTACCTCATAACAGCAGCAAGTGCTGTAAGCGAACAAATAAACAGATTCAAGCTAATTATTAACAACCATATACCGCGCACAAATGTTCTTACTTAAATATTACCGGGCATAGGGCATAGGGTACTGGGGATAGGGTACTGGGGATTGGGGACTGGGAAGAGATGGAAGATAGAGGTTTTGAATCATTGGAGTTCTATCAAGACAGTTTAAAGCTGCTCAAAGCGGCTTATCGAAAGCGCGGATAGTTTGCTTTTCCTTGTGAACGATATAACCGAGCGCGACCAATTACGACGGGCAGCTTGTAGCATTGTACTAAATATAGCTTTATGTTATGGACGTTATCACTATCTCGACCGCTTGCGCTTTATGTATATTGCTCGTGGCTCTTTAGGTGAAACCAAAAGTGCTTTTATAATTGCTGAAAGCGTTGGATACTGTACCGTTGAACAATTAACTTGGATAACTCAGATAAAAGAGCTCTCTTGAAAAGGGTCTTAATGGCTACTGTCGTTTTATTCGTTCTCAACAACAAGGTGGTCAAGAATACGGCAACCAATATATTCGGGATAAAGGCAGTGGGGATTAGGAATTGGAGAAGAGGGTATATGTAAGAATTCTTGCAACATGATTTTTTCTGACGATCTTCCCAGTCCCCAATCCCTTTTATTCCCCAGTACTCAATCCCCAATCCCCAATCCCCAGTACCCAGATGATATCAGATCCGATTCTTTCAACGCTATCAAAACTAGTATCTCTGTATGATGGTGTTGCCGAACCTGATGGTGATAACCAGATGATGGTGATGTTGACTGCTAACATTGCCAAACAGTTGGAATTGCCCGAAGAAGTGACACTTTCAACCAAAGCTGATTAAAGGTTGAAGAAACCCGATAATGCTCAATCTACGACCACGGCGTTTTGTTTGTTCTAAGCGTTTTTGCTCGCCTCGTTGGTAATAGGTGTAACGAATGCTCGCTCCATGCAGAAAATCCTGATTCGTCTAAATACGCGATTGTCTATTTCTCCAGTTGCAGCAGCCAATTCCAACATATCCAGGTCTGCTTGTTTCCGAACCCGTGCTACGATGTCTTGTTTTCCTTTATGACTTTTCCTGGTTCGTTTCCAAATCACCCCCTTTTTTTGAGTACCCGCCTTAATCTGTCGGGACTCAATTTAATGGAGCGATCGCTTTCTAATTTTTGAGCTAATTGAAGACTGTTATATGTACGTGGCTCTTTTTTAAGGCAATATAGCCAAAAAAACTATGTCTTCCTCCTTCCACTTTGCTTTTCCTCCTCTACCTGGTAATTCCCAAAGTCCTTCCAGACCAACATTAAGCCATTTATGTAAAACATCTCTCACTGTTTGCTCAGAAATACGAAAGTGAGCAGCTATTTTTTCAACGTACCAACCATGTGCGTTTAACCTAACTACCTCTGCGGGCGTCTTTAACTTTCTGCGGGACATCCGCAGTTCTTAGGTTTAACAAAGTTTTATCCTGGTCACGAGTCAGAAAGACCCTCAAACGAGCGCCCATATCTCAGTTACCTCGTTAGATGCATTCTCCGTATTTATTTATCTTTACATAGTTTGGTTTTTTCGCGCCTACCTACTTAATTGAAACTATTTCTTTCAAGTAGCAGGGTTTCTGTCAGCGTATCCGAGTCATTACAACTTGGCTTTTGCTTCTGAAACCATCCTGTCTTCTGTAGGGCTTGCGCTGGTTACTACTTAAGAATCGACCTTCTTAAGAGCCATTACAGAGATTACCTCGTTCCATCTCATCATTTCGTATCACTTTTAGTGTCCTTGACTCTCCCGACTCCTACAAGTTGAATGACTTAATTAGCGGCATTGGAATCTAATTAGCTTCAGAGTTATAATACCTTTCAGCCTTATTTGGTATTTCCTTTCAAGAGCGAGAGTTTGACAAGGTTCGTGTAACCTACACATGAGTGATTTTGCTAGGGGTGTCACTGATTTAGGCTATCTGCTTATCCCCATTTCTTGGAGCTTTTAGGCATTTGAGAACCAGTCGCTTACCTATCCAAGATGCTTTCAAATGGTCATTACATCGGTAGGAATTTAACCTACATGATTGAGATAGTTCTCTAGAGTTGCCTCTAGGCTAGCTATTTCAAGGGTTTTAGCCTTTGCCAGAGCTAGAACGGGTCGCACCCAGCCAAGGAAGTCAAAGCCGTCTGTCGCGGCGGTTATCTTCGTTTTCTTCTCACTTACCTTCATTCCTCTTTTGGCTAGAAACTGGCTGATATTGTCAAGTATTTTCTTTGCATCGTCTTGTGGTCGAAGTATAATCACCATAACAGTGGGTTACTTTTTTAGGCTCGGTTTCACGCCCTGGAACCCCCAATTAGCACCAGTGTCAGCCCATAACAGCCGTCTGATTGTGCCCAGTTAAGAGCTTCACTCTCCAAGAATTGAGCTTGGTCGGTGTGTCGGGTAAGGTTCGAGCGTTACCGCTCTCCCCTCCCCTAAGAACGCAGCATGAGACTTTCGCACTCACTGCGCTCAAGCCTTACATAAGCGCGAGTTGACTTGGATTTTGTGTGTACCTGCTTATGACACGCTTTGTGTAGATGCGCTTATGTTTTTTACGTCGTCAAGTCCACCTTGAGCAACAGGTACGATGTGATGGGTTTCTATTTCCTCTCCATTAAATAATGGTTCACCACAGGTACATTTCCAGTTTTGGTTTTGAGCGATTTTATAATTTCGAGGGTTTGATGAGCAATTTGCCATTGTAATGGCGATGGTTGAAGCCGAGGAAGTCGAAACCATCTTCCATTGACGTGATTAATGTCTTCTCCGCGCTGAGATTCAAACCTCTTTCTGACAACCATTGCTGAATCTGGATTTGGGCGTTTTCGAGACTTTCCTCATCTCTAGCAGTGACGATAAAGTCATAGCGCGTATATAACCACGCCAAGTTTGGGATTGGTAGTTTTAATAAATGTTTCTAAGCCATGCAATCCGATATTGGCGAGGAGCGGGGAACAAACCCCTCCTTGTGGTGTGCCTGTCTTTGTCGGGTTATACTTCCCTTCAAAGATGAATCCAGCTTTTAACCATCCTTTGATTAGGTTTTTCTTTGGGAAGTTTCCTAACTGTTTAAGGATAGATTCATGGGCAATGTTATCGAAGAATCCTTGAATATCCGCTTCTAGAACCCAAGTGTCTCTGTCACCCTTGACTAGAGATGAAGTTTTGGGCGATAGCATCAAGACAACTTCTTCCACATCTGAAGCCATAGGAATTTGCTTCAAACACAGCTTCCCATTCGGGTTCGAGTGAATTAACTATTATTGCCTGCTCGATTCTGTCACGCACAGTTGGGATACAAGCGCGGTCGAAACTTACCGTTGGCTTTAGGTATCATCACCCGTTTAGTAGGGTTTTGATTACCGCCATTCCAGTTATTTACCAGATTCACTCGCTGCTCTGGGGTATTGATAATTTCTTTATCAATTCCTGCCGTTGCTTTACCTTGATTTGTCTTTTGGATTTTCCGAACAGATAACAATAGGTTTGCGTAGCTTATTTGCATCAACTTTTGAAGGCTTCTTAGCTGACGCCAGTTTCCAAGTTTTCTCGCGAGAAAGATTCGTTGACGCAGATTCTTAACCGCTTTGTTGATTTTGCGCCAATTAATTTGACTCCAATCATAAGAGTGGTTTTCTTAGTCCCTTTGTTGTACTTGTGTACGACATCTAACTTATCTTTGAATTAGGTTTCTTTGTGTAGTTTCTTTCTCATAAGACCAAAGAGAAGTCTGCTATTGCTTTCGCTTAGAGGCAAATTCTGAACCTCTATCTGATTCCTGAGCGAATCAGCTTTCGCTTTTTCTCTCATCCTCTACCCACCAGAGGTTTCTGCTTTCCTTACGGTCGGCTTACTATGGTTTTCGACCTGACCATAGACTCTGTTGGGCTTACCCTGTTGTGTTGTTTAGTGTTGCGTTCTCTGTTAGATGCTGTCTATTCTGCGGTAGGATTTATACTCACACATCGAATGGGACTGCCCATCACTAAAACTGCCTACATACCTTTTGGTCAGAGCCAAACAGCCTTTTGGCTCTTTTCCCTGTCACGCAGTTTAATTAACAGTTCACTTTCGTTCATCATAAGAGAACTCCCCTTAGCCTCAGAACCACATTAGGCTAGTAGCAATGAGTACATTTGTGGTTTGCATTCCGGTTGTTTCGTTACCTACTTGACCGTAACCAATCTCCATTAAAGAGACTTTTTACATAGGGGTAGAGGGTGTGAGTCCTCGCTTAGGAGAAGGCTCCTCGGACTAAACGACCATTTCAGGTCGCGCGGGTAGATAAGGAGTCACGCATGAATCTTGCGGAGAGGGCTTGCACCTCTATCAGTCTGAGAGTTCAGCTATTTCTAGCTGGAAGAGTTATGTAGTCAGGTGAGGTTCGAGGGTCACCCCTCTCCCCTCCCCTA
>CAXTNZ010000153.1:0-12961 GCA_964245695.1 uncultured bacterium
CGCCCATGCCACCCATGCCGCCCATGCCGCCCATGCCGCCCATGCCGCCCATGCCACCCATGTCAGGGGCACCGCCGGCGGGTTTCTTCTCCGGCTTTTCGACGACGATCGCTTCGGTGGTTATCACCATACCAGCAATAGAAGCGGCGTTTTGTAAAGCTGATCGCACGACTTTGGCAGGGTCAATAATCCCAGCTGCAATCAAGTCCTCAAATTCGCCTGTGGCTGCGTTGTAGCCTATGTTGAGGTCGCTTTCGCGCACTCTGGCAACGATGACAGAACCTTCAGCACCGGCATTATCTGCAATTTGACGGAGGGGAGCTTCGAGCGCTCGCGCTACAATATCAGCGCCTATCTTTTCTTCTGCGTCGAGGCTCTTTTTAATTTCCTCTACTTTCTTCGCCAAGTGAATTAGGGTTGTCCCACCACCAGGAACGATTCCTTCTTCCACAGCGGCTTTGGTAGCGTTGAGGGCATCTTCAATCCGCAGTTTGCGGTCTTTGAGTTCGGTTTCTGTTGCCGCACCGACTTTAATCACTGCTACGCCACCAGCTAGCTTGGCGATGCGTTCTTGCAGTTTTTCTTTGTCGTAGTCGGAATCAGTTTCTTCCAACTGTTTGCGAATTTGACCGATCCGCTTTTGTACATCTGAACTGGCTTCGCCGGCAGCAACGATGGTGGTGTTTTCTTTGTCAATAACGATTTTCCGGGCAGTTCCCAGCATTTCCAAAGTAGCGGTATCCAAACTTAAACCGATTTCTTCAGAAATCATTTGTCCGCCAGTGAGAATCGCAATATCTTGTAACATTGCTTTGCGGCGATCGCCAAATCCAGGTGCTTTAATCGCGGCGACTGTCAGCACACCTCTTGCTTTGTTCACCACCAAAGTTGCCAAAGCATCGCCGTCTACATCTTCGGCGATGATCAGCAAGGCTTGACCCAAACGGGCGACTTTTTCCAACACCGGCACCAAATCCTGAATACTGCTGATTTTCTTGTCAGTAATCAAGATGCGGGCATTTTCAAATTCCACCGTCATCCGGTCGTTGTTGGTGATGAAATAGGGAGAAATATAACCCCTGTCTATCTGCATCCCCTCAACTACTTCCAACTCAGTGGTTAGCGATTTGGATTCTTCAACAGTGATCACACCGTCTTTGGTGACTTTTTCCATCGCTTCGGCAAGCATATTCCCGACTTCTTCATCGTTACCAGCACTGACGGTGGCGACTTGGGCGATCGCACTACCTTCAACTGGCTTTGCTATTGCGGCAATTTCTTGCACTAGCGCTTCGATGGTTTTGTCGATCCCGCGCTTTAAAGCGACTGGGTTGGTGCCTGCGGCAACGTTCTTCAAACCTTCTTTGACCAAAGCCTGCGCCAAAACCGTAGCGGTGGTGGTGCCATCTCCAGCCACATCTTTGGTTTTTGACGCCACTTCCTGAACCAGTCTCGCGCCAGTATTTTCTAGTGGGTCTTCTAGTTCAATTTCTTTGGCAACGGTGATACCATCATTGACGATCTGAGGGGCACCAAATTTCTTTTCTAAAAGGACGTTGCGACCTTTTGGACCTAACGTGATCTTCACCGCATCGGCAAGGGCGTTAATGCCTCGTTCTAGTGCCCGACGCGATTCTTCATCAAATGCAACAATCTTCGCCATGTTTGACTTCTCTAGCGCTTCCAATAGACAATTTAGCACTCAATAGCTTTGAGTGCTAATTGCGGAAGCAGTTCAGTTTACAGATATATGGAAAAAAATTGATGATTATACACATGTTGATGCTGATGTTGCATACTGGCAGTAGTGCTTAAATCGGGAGATGAATCTAAACGACTCCCTTCAGTCCCTTGGTATAGCTAACCCTAGCGGTTTCGGCTGGTTAGCGGTAGTATTTACATTTCTTTTGGCTTGGCTAGTAACTTGGCGTTTGATTCCCAAAGTGCGTAAGTTCGCTTTGCGCGTCGGTTGGGCTGACCAACCAAATGCACGGCGACTAAATCGAGAACCTTTGCCCAATGCGGGGGGTTTGGCTATCTACACCGGTGTGATTGCTGCACTGATATTAGCTAGCCTTCTACGACCGATTGAAGTGCAAAATGTCTTGATACAGGTGCTGACTATTTTACTGGGAGGTTCGATATTAGTCCTTGTTGGCTTTATTGACGACCAGTTCGGCTTACCTCCGTCTGTGCGAATGTTTACTCAGATTCTCACAGCACTTTTACTGGTTGCCAATGGCATCAGCATCGAAGTCACTTTTGGCACTCCCGTTGACTTCATACTCTCAATGTTACTGACGGTGTTTTGGGTAGTAGGAATTACCAACGCCATCAACTTGATGGATGGTATAGATGGTTTGACGGGAGGAGTCAGCTTTATCACCGCTATGAGTTTGTTAGCGGTTTCTGCCCAGTTTCCCAATCGCGCAGCAGCCACTTTACTTTTAGCAGCATTGGGAGGAGCGGCGTTAGGCTTTTTGCGTCACAACTTCCACCCCTCGCGGATTATCATGGGTGATGCCGGCGCATACTTTTTTGGCTATGTGCTGGCGGCAACCAGTATTCTAGGAAAACTCCAAGTAACCACTTTGTTCTCCCTAGTACCGACTGTGTTATTTCTTTTGTTGCCAGTACTAGACACCACGCAAGTAATCGTTAAGCGGCTGATGGCAGGGAAAAACCCGATGAGTACCCCTGGTAAAGACCATTTACACCACCGCTTGCTAGCTTGGGGTTTATCCCAGCGCCACGCTGCGTTTACCTTGTGGTCAATTACCTTGATTTTCAACTTGCTGGCGATGAGAACACAACACATGAGTTTGGCGGTGATGGTTGCTACTTTAAGTAGCATTATCATCCTTTTAGGCTTTACTCTCTGGCAAAGAATATGGAAGACAGATAGTATCAGGAGTGAAGAAGGTTAATAGTAGCGATCGCCCGCTTTTTGTATGATGGCAATGAGTGCAAATGCCGGATAAGTCAATTTAGGCGATCGCTTCTTCTTCACCAGTAAAGCAGGCGATCGCCCAAAATATAAAATAAATAAATTCGCGCTTTTATTATTTAAGCGCCGACAAAAATACCGTTAGTTTGTCCGGGAGCAAGTAGGAAATTTCCTTCTGGTAGCGTATCCTGCAAAGAGCTAGCGTTATCAACTAATCCTGTAAGAGAATTCCTTGAGGTTGTCGATCCTGTGCTGATAGTTACTTTAGCGATTAAGTCATTTTGGCTATCTTTCACGGCAAATATGTTAAATCCCGATTTATTTCTTTGGACATTGAAGACATCACCAGTCCCTAGTTGAATTTGCTCGCCAAAGGCAAAGTCTGTGATTTCCGCAAAATCTTTGTTACCGTTTTGTTTGTAGAAAGAACCAGAAGCGTTGCCCAAAATGAATTTATCTACGCCGTTTCCACCTGTTAAAACATCTTTTTCATTTAAACCAGAGGTTCCTGTGTTTGTAGTACCTAGTAAGGTGTCATTGCCATCTCCACCTATTAATGTGTCGTTGCCTAAACCGCCAATTAAATTATCATCGCCACCAAATCCATCAAGAGTATTATTTCCCCTGCTACCCACGATATTGTCTTGATTTGGTGTCCCCGTTACATTGACGAAGTTTTCCACAACAAAGTTGAGGGAACCAATGTTAGGAACGTTATTTACAATTAGCTGCTTTGCTTCTAAGTTAATATCAAAAGAAGTCGCTCCCGTACCGCTGGAACCGTCTATAGCATTCGGTTGACCCGCAGCACCAACAATTTTCTCAATATTTAAAATTTGACCTCCGCTGGAATTTCCCTCGCCAATTACACCTCTAGGAAGCAATGTAATCGCTTGTCCTAAGTTGTTGTAATCTACAGTATCAAATCCACTGCCACCATCAATTAAATCGTTTCCGATGGTTCCTAATATTGTATCGTCTCCTGCTAATGCTCTAATTTCATCATCTCCTTCCGTGCCAAAAATGATATCTGGTGCGTCAGTACCGACAATTAAATTTCTCTCGGCTGTGATGCTTGCTCTCAAGTTATTAGTACTGCCTTGAATTACAATCGCTGCATCTGGAGTAGAGGTATTATTTACTGGAGCCATTGCTAATTTCCTTTGTTTTTCAATTGTTTGTTAGTTGACGACATTCCTCGTAGCATCCGATTGTTGGATTGCCAGGTTCGTCCATATAACTCTCGGTAACTTGTATATAGGTTTTCTGCGAAGTAGAGGAATTTGTAATATTTGTTTACAAATAATTGTTATATTCCTGACATAATTAGCCTAGGAATGCTAGGGCGCGAGTGCGATCGCTTTGAAAAGAAAGTAGGGTGGAGAGAAGTTTGGGGAGGATTTATTCCTACCCCAAACATAAGACAGCAATGCCCACCAACATAAAAGTCAAGTTTTTCAGGATTGGCTACTTCATCCCTTACGCTTTCCTTATGCCATGACCATTCCGCCATCGACGTTAAAGACTTGCCCCGTGATGTAAGCTGCGGCGGGATCGGCGGCGAGGAAGCGCACCATACCAGCGACTTCTTCTGGTTGACCGTAGCGATTTAGGGGGATGAATTTGAGAATTTCTTCGGTGTTGCTGAGTTTGCTGGTCATGTCGGTGGCGATGAAACCAGGGGCGACGGCGTTGACGGTGATCCCGCGAGAAGCAAGTTCTTTGGCGATGGTTTTGGTAAAGCCGATTACGCCAGCTTTGGCGGCGCTGTAGTTTGCTTGTCCGGGGTTGCCCATTTGTCCGGCGACGGAGGTAATGTTGATAATCCGCCCGGAACGTTTCTTGAGCATAATTTTACTAGCAGCGCGTGTACATAAGAATACACCTGTTAAATTTGTGTCTATCACTGATTGCCAATCTTCTAGCTTCATTCGTAAAAGTAGTGTGTCGCGGGTGATACCTGCATTGTTGACTAAGATATCAACGCGATCGCATTTTTCCATGACGCTGTTAAACAGTGTGTCTACTTGATCTGCTTGGGAAACATCAGCTTGCAGTGCTAACGCACTTCCTCCCCCTGTTGTAATTTCTTCGACAATCGCCTCGGCAGCGCGACTAGAACTGGCATAATTGACAATTATATAAGCTCCGGC
This sequence comes from uncultured bacterium, assembly GCA_964245695.1. Lineage (GTDB taxonomy): Bacteria > Cyanobacteriota > Cyanobacteriia > Cyanobacteriales > Nostocaceae > Hassallia. The sequence continues at coordinate 5,101 of CAXTNZ010000153.1, forward strand.
GCTCGCTAATTCGAGTGCGATCGCTCGTCCAATTCCCCGTGAAGCACCCGTAACAATTGCCACCTGTCCCCGCAAAGAACGCAAATTTTCTGGTAAGATTTCCATGAAATATTCCTCAGCATTTTGAATTACCGCGCTAATTATCTTACGGCGATTGGGGAATGGGAAAGATGGAAAGATGGGGGGACAAGGAGACAAGGAAATTTGGATCATTGACCATTGACTCTTGACTCTTGACTATTGACTATTGACCCTTGACTATTGACCATTGACTATTGACTATTGACCATTGACCCTTGACTATTGACCATTGACTATGGACTCCTGACCAACACAAGATTTTACACCGATTCCAATGGGCAAGAACTACCATTAAAATCAAACAGTAAAAAACTGGTGTGTGTCATATGGCAACAAAAAAGCAATTCAACAGCTTTGAAGAGATGCTGTCTGGTTCTGATTTACCCGTATTGGTAGATTTTTACGCTGACTGGTGTGGTCCGTGTCAGATGATGGTGCCGATTTTAGAACAAGTTAATGCCCAACTCAGCGGTAAGATAAAAGTCGTCAAAATTGACACGGAAAAATACCCTGAGTTAGCGAGTGCGTATGAAATTTCTGCTTTACCGACACTAGTACTATTTAAACAGGGTAAGCCCGTAGATAGAATTGAGGGCGCGATGGGCGCACCGCAATTAGTTCAGCATCTACAAACGTTAATTTAAAAGTTTTTGTAGTCAGCACTTCAGTGCTTAATTCAACACTGAAGTGTTCACTATTTATAAAAAAAATTTCCGCTTATGAAAGATTTAGAGCAAAACAAAACTTGGTTTAACACAGATACCTACACTGTCGAACAAAGAAAAACTTGGTATAGCGGAGTAGCAAATGCCTACAACAAAGCAAGACCGGGCTATCCTCAGAAGCTGATTTCTCGTGTTGTAGAAGTAGCCCAACTTGATAAAGACGCAATCATTCTTGAGGTGGGATGCGGTCCGGGAACTGCAACAACATCGTTTGCTGAATTGGGTTTTTCAATAATCTGCCTTGAACCAAGTTTAGAAGCTTGCCAGCTAGCGAGACAGAACTGTGCCCAGTATCCAGATGTAGAAATTAAGAATACCACATTTGAAGAGTGGGAGCTAGAGCCTGCAAGATTTAATGCCGTTCTGTCAGCAACTGCTTTTCATTGGATTCCCTCGGAGATTGGCTATCCAAAAGCTGCTGATGCGCTGCAAGACAACGGTTCTCTGATTTTGTTATTGAATATGCAAGTTCAACCCTCGTATGAAGTTTACCAAGTTTTGCATAAAGTTTATCAAGCTCAGGCTCCATCTTTAGGGCAATATGAAACGAGGGAAACTCAGGAAGAGAACTTCAGAAGCTTTGGACAGTTTGCTATTGACTCAGGTCGGTTCGAGGATTTAGTTTCCGAAGAGTTGGTATGTGAAGTTAGCTATAGCATCGATGATTATCTAACGCTTTTAAGTACTTACTCGCCGTACATAGCACTAGACCAAGAGAAGCGGGATTCTTTGTTTGAGGGTTTAAGGGAAGTGCTAGAGAAGAACTTTGGAGAAAGTATCGAGACTTCATTTCTTTCAGGTTTTCACATTGCCCGAAAAATCTAGTAGGGGTGGAGTCACCCCACCCCTACTACGATCGCCGCACATTTAAACAACACCACTCTTTTTGCCGCCACAAAGTAGCAACTACCCAGCCGTTTTTTTCTAAGGCATCAGCAACAGCTTTGGATTGTTCTAACAAAATACCACTGAAAATGCCCCAAGTGGTAGATGAGTGCGATCGCACTCATTTCTGGAAGCAAATCAATAATTACACGCGCCAAATGGTTGTGAAAGCAGATTCGTCAAAACGTCTATACTTCCCTGTGCCGCCTTTGTTCTGCACTAATGAAGAACTAGAAACTACGAATTTTGGATGTCCGCATTTTGGACTGTCCAAAAAGTGTTTGCTATTTTTACTTTCAACAAATGCTACGGTTATAAATTAAATTGTTACTCAATTAGCTTAAGTATAAAACAGCCTCTTAGCAAACAAAATTATTCTATTTCTTGAAAAAATTTGATAGTTTTAGTTTTTTTAAATTATTGTTAAAGATAAATATTATCCTTATGAGTAAGCGTGAAAATTTAGTTGTATTATCCTTGGGTCTTGGCTTGGCATTGAGTGTGTTGACCGGGGTTACTCTTTGGTTGGCGCTTTGGTTGGGGGAGCAATTCAACTCCAAATGGATTTCAAGTGCAGAAAATAAAACACAAAATAAATTCGCGAAAGACCAGTTGACCCTTTTGGGAGATACCTTTAGCGGTTATAGCACTTTTCGTAGTGCAGCGTTTCAGAAAGCGGTGCAAGAAGTTGGGTTAAGTTTGCGTTATGAAGATGAGTTGGATCAAGCTAAAAGAACTGAACGTTTGAACAAGGGAGAAGCTGACTTACTGGTAACTACACTAGATCAGTTTCTCAAACAAAAGCCCTCAGGAAAAATTATCGCCTTGATTGACCACACGGTGGGTGCAGATGCAGTTGTCTTGAATACTAAAAAGTATCCTAACTTAAAGTCGCTGGTGGATCTGACTCAGTTGGTGCAGCAAGCACGTGAGAAGGGACAGCAGGTAGGAATTGCCTTTGCTGGCAACACGCCTAGCGAGTACCTGCTGTCCCTGATTATAAGTAGCAAATTTGAGGCGTTTAAGCTGTCAGACTTCCAAATAAATAAAGTCACAGATGCTTCGGATGCTTGGAAGCTGTTGCAAGACCCGAACCAGAATATAGCAGCAGCGGTTATTTGGGAGCCTTTTGTCACTCAAGCTCGGCAGCAGGGCTACAAGGTCATATTATCAACTAAGGATGCACCAGAGGCAATTGTAGATGTGCTTGTTGCTTCCAAGGACTTGATTGTGTCTCAACCGGAGAAGATTTCAGAATTACTCGCAGCTTACTACCGCTATATCGATGTGAGTGTCCGCAACTCTGGGCAGTTGCAGGCGCAAATTGCTGCGGATGGCAAACTATCTACAACTGACGCAGCGGCTGTTTTGCAGGGTATTGAGTTTTTTACCTCCGTTGAAGCCCAAAACTGGCTTGTGAATGGAACTTTAGATAAACGAATTAGCTCTACAGGAGCGGTGCTGACGTTAACAGGCAAACTGAATCAAGTTCCCCAGAACCCAAAGGATCTGTATAACTCTAAGTTGATTGCCAAGGCAGCAACTAACACCCAAAACTTGATTAGCTTGGTGCGTAGCGATAACCCGGAACTAGCAAAGAAACTGGAAGGCAAAACAAATAGCTCTTTTGCTTCTACTCTCAATCCTGACAACATTGAAAATGCCCCTGATATCGGTAACTTGGAAGTACAAGGACAGGTTAAATTTGCAACTAATTCTTTTGAACTGACAGATGAGGATAAGCAAACGCTGAATAAGCTGGTTCAGCAAATTGCAGTATTCAACGAGAAAACCGTTGCTGTAATGGTGATTGGTTATACCTCTAAGGTTGGCGATGCTAAGTTGAACCAAACTGTTAGCGAACAACGGGCACAGGCGGTGGCTAACTATCTGCGATCGCGCGGTCTCAAGCATAGAATTGTAGCTGTAGGAAAAGGCTTTAGCAAACCACTGTCTGGCGTTGATCCCAAAGACACGCGCAATCAACGCACAGAAATTCGCTTAGTTCGCGTCAATTAATTACTCAATAATTTAAGAACGCCGGACATTCAAGCAACACCACTCTTTTTGCCGCCACAAAGTAGCAACTACCCAGCCGTTTTTTTCTAAAGCATCAGCAACAGCTTTCGATTGCTCTAACAAAATACCACTGAAAATGCCCCAAGTGGTAGATTTAGCGATCGCACTCATTTGCGGCACTAACTCGATAATTACATCAGCCAAAATATTGCAGACGATACCATCAACGGGCTTTTCTAGCAGTTTCCTCAAAACGTCTACACTTCCCTCTGCCGTAACCACCTTTTCTGGATTAATGTCGTTGAGTATGCAATTGCTGATAGTTGATTTTACTGCTAAAGGGTCAGTATCTACTGCATAAGCTTTCTTTGCTCCCAGTAGCAACGCACCAATCGAAAGGATACCAGAACCACAGCCAATATCTGCAATTACCACATCGTTTTGTTGCGCGTTTGTAGCTGCAAAAGATTGTGGAACTTCAGAGAAACGCATTTCTAAAGATTCTAAACACAACTGAGTTGTGGCATGACCACCTGTGCCAAAAGCAACACCTGGGTCTAATTTAATTATTAGCCGATCGCCTGTTTGTGGTAATGGTAGCCAAGCGGGGTTGATGAGAAAGCGATCGCCTATTTCTTGGGGTTGCCAATGTTGTTTCCAGCTAGTTGACCAATCTTCCTCATCAATTATCTGCCAGTGCAAAGTCGGTGCAGACAATCCCACACACAAAGCATCTTGACGCAGCCATAATGACAGCGCTGCCAAATCTAGTAACTGCGCTTGAAATTGCGGCAAGTAACCCCGCACTAAGCAGGAATTTGCTTTTGTTTCACTAGCTGTACCACGACAGCCAAAATTTTCCAAACGCCAAAAGATAGATTCTTCTAGGTCTGGTTCACAACGAATTTGTAGTTCCCACCAAGTGTTTGCCATAATTGAGAATTGAGGAGTCAGAATACAGGATAAATTATTTCTACTGACTCCTGACTCCTAACTTTGTACAGACGCGATTAATCGCGTCTCTACTCCTGACTCCTATAGATTTACTGTATACGCATCTCTAATTCCCTGCACTTTGACAATTTCCGTCAAAATGCCATCGGGTAAGGGGTCATCGATACTGAGTGCCATCACAGCATCACCACGAACGATTTTTCGACCTACTTGCATACTGGCAATATTGACATTAAAACTGCCGAGTAGGGAACCGAGTTTGCCGATAATTCCCGGCATATCGCGGTGGAGAGTGAATACCATGTATTGGCTGGGAGGGACGCTAATCGGGAACCCGTCAATGTTGGTGAGGTAGATTTCTCCGTCACCTAACAAAGCGCCAGTTACAGAATGAGTACCCAAAGTACCTGTGGCTTCGAGATGCAGCGAACCGGCATAGTCTTTAACTGAAGCATCCCGCGTTTCAATTACGCGAATTCCCCGCTCTTTTGCTTCGATGCTGGCATTAACGTAGTTTACACGTTCGCGGAGAGCTTGGTAAAGTAGTCCTTTAAGGGCAGCGACAACTAAAGGCTGACTTTTGTTTGTCGCCAGTTCGCCTTGAAGTCGCACATTGAGTAATTCTACTCTTCCACCAGCTAGCTGTCCGGCTAGTCTACCCAAGGTTTCCGCTAGCTGCATGTAGGGTTTGAGTTCTTCCAAGACATCGGGATTAAGTCCGGGAATATTCACAGCTGAACGTGCGGGTAATCCTAATAATACATCGCGGATTTGTTCGGCGACGTCGATTGCCACATTTACTTGCGCTTCTGTGGTGGATGCGCCTAAGTGGGGGGTGAGGATAACTTCTTTACCGAGCGATCGCAACTGAGATTCTCCCAGTGGTTCTGACTCGTAAACATCCAAAGCCGCACCTGCTATTTTACCTTCTTTGAGAGCTGCGGCTAAAGCGTCTTCATCTATAATGCCACCACGAGCGCAATTGATAATCCGGGCGTTGGGCTTCATCTTTGCCAATCTCTCGGCGTTGATTAAGTGCGTGGTTTCCGGAGTTTTCGGGATGTGTAACGTGATATAATCTGATTGCTGCAATAGCAGATCCAGATCCACTAATTGACAGCCTATTTGCTCGGCTCGTTCTGTAGAGATGAAAGGGTCAAAAGCTAGCAATTTCATTCCCATTGCTCTGGCAACAGCGGCTACATGAGAACCGATTTTGCCCAAGCCGACAATACCCAAAGTTTTTTTGTATACTTCAGCGCCGACAAAAGTTTTGCGATCCCACTCATTGCGTTTAACCGAAGCATTAGCATCGGGGATGTAGCGAGACAAAGACATCATCATCGCTAAAGCGTGTTCGGCGGCGGCGATCGTGTTACCCTCAGGAGAATTAACGACAACAATGCCTTTGCGCGTGGCTGCGGGAACATCGACATTATCCACACCTACACCAGCACGACCGATAATTTTTAGCTTGCTGCCAGCTTCAATGATTTCTTTGGTAACCTGGGTGCCAGAACGAATCATCAGCGCATCATATTCACCAATGATTTCTATTAGTTCTGCTGGTTTGAGATTTGTTTTAACATCTACACTGGCAACTTGGGAGAGAATGTCAATCCCAGCCTGGTCAATTGGATCGGAGACAAGAACCTTAGACATGATTGCTGATTTTATAGCTAGAGATATCGCTGCACAAGACTTTCAAGTTTAGTATTTATGCGTCGCCATTTAAGCAAAAATAATTCGTTTCACCTCAGGCAAACCCTCACACATGTCTGGTGATGATGGTATAAGAGCGTTAGGTGAAGGATTGGTGTGGCGCTGCCTCCTATATCTGAAAATGATTAGCTATTTGCAACCCTCTCGGTGAGTATAAACCATCAATAGTCCCAAAACCTATATCTAATATCTATATATTTATGAAATTTTCTTAGTTTTGTGCGATTGCATCAGTCGTGTCTGGGTTGTGAACAGTATCTTTATTAACGAACCGCACCAGATGCCAAGGGAAAGAGATGAAGCTTAATTTTGCAGAATTGTCTAAGTAGGTAAATATAAATAAAATATACGTTCGTAGTGAGCGATTTATCGCTCATAGCAAGGATTATAAGGACTAAAGTCCTTACTACGGTAGTTATATACACGTCGATGTTTACTGAAGATGGTAGACCAATAGAAGAGAATAAGCGGATAGTAGAGGAAGCGATCGCTCATAGAGTCCAGCAACAGAGTAATCATCAGGATGAATAGTCCTGTGTTGTTGGTAAATTTTACGCTCATTATCTGTGCGATCGCTTGCTAGTACCTGTCCATCGCTCATAGAGTCGAGCAAGAGAAGAATAATCAGAGTTAATGGCTATAATTTTGGTGAGTGTTAGGGAAACTAGCCATGTTAGAATACAACCTGCCACGGTACTTGCCCTCAGCCGAAGAACTACCCGACTCTGACGAAACGCCTGTGGATAATGAACTGCAAGAATTAATACCAGGCTTGCTGAAGGCAATATTGCTAATACTTTGGGCAGAACGCATGGACTGGTTCTTTGGCATAGATATGGGTATTTATTATCACCCTGATCGACCACCGATTGTACCAGATGGGTTTCTTAGCTTAGGAGTAGAAAGGTTTTATGATGAGGAATTACGTCCCAGTTATGTGTTGTGGGATGAAAAAATTGTACCAACTTTAGTGCTAGAGGTGGTTTCTCAAACTTATCGCAAAGAATATACGACTAAATTAGATGAATATGCAGATTTAGGCATACTTTATTATGTAATTTATTCTTCTCGCCGTCGCCGCAAACCGCGTTTAGAAGTGCATAAATTAATTAATGGTAAGTATGAATTGCAAGCAGGAAATCCAGTTTGGTTGCCGGAAATTAACTTAGGAATTGGATGCGATCGCGGCAATTATTCTGGTGTAACCAGAGAATGGCTTTATTGGTATGATCTCTCAGGAAAACGCTATCCTACGCCACAAGAACAGATTAAATTAGTACAAAAACGCGCTGAAGTGGCAGAACAACGCGCTCAACAGATGGCACAAAGGTTGCGATCGCTTGGCATAGATCCAGATAATCTTGATTAAGAAGCGATCGTACTCAAAACTCTTAACTCAGCACTCACTACTTTAGCCGCCAAATTTTGATGGTCTTGTCAGAACTACCACTAACAAGGGTTTTGCCATCTGGGCT
>CAXTNZ010000153.1:13061-15202 GCA_964245695.1 uncultured bacterium
CAAGGGTTTTGCCATCTGGGCTGATGGCGACGGAATTAACCGAGTCGGAATGCCCTTGCAGAGTGTTGACTAGGGTAATTTCTGAGATATTTGCAGGAGTGAAACTAGGTTGAGGAGAATTACTTAATTGGGGTGTTGATTCGAGAGTTTGAGTCGGTGATGGCGAATTTTTATATCCAGAAAAACTAGATTGCCAAAACCAAAATCCTGTTAATGCACCACACAAAATGATAAAACCCCACAACGCTTGATTATTTAGCTGCTTTGGTGGTGGAGTGGTTGCGGAAGTTGGTTGTGATGGTGAAAGGATTGTAGACGGTGGCGGTGATACTGGTTTTCTAATTACTGGCTGGGTTGGGGGTATTGAAGGTGGTGGCGGCGGATTTAAATCTTCTAAAACTTCCTCAATTGACTGATAACGCTGCTGGTATTCTTGTTGCAACAATTTATCCAGCATTCGCCCCAAATCCTGACTCACGCTTTGCTGCAAATACTGTCTCCAACTAGCAACCCAACCATAACCTTGTCGTTGCCAAAGTTCCCAAGGGTGAATTCCACTCAATAGGTGAAAACAAGTTGCACCCACACTATATAAATCACTGGCTGGATAAGCTTCACCTCCCTGCATCTGTTCGAGTGGCGCATAACCAAAGGAACCAATCGTAGTTCCTGGTTGTATCATCACCGTTGCTGTCAATTGTTTGGATGCACCAAAATCAATCAGCACCAACTTCCCATCACTGCGACGAATAATATTCTCTGGCTTGATATCGCGGTGAATGACTTTGTGTTGATGAACTGTTTTGAGAATATCTAACAAATCAAGCAATAATTCTCTGACTTTTTGCTCGTTGAAAATTCCCTGCTGTTGTAATTCCGCTAATAAATTCTGCCCCTCGATAAACTCCTGCACTAAATACAGGCGATTATCTTCTTCAAAATACGCCAACAGTGTGGGAATTTGGGGATGTTTTCCTAACTGTTGCAGTCGCTTTGCTTCTTGCTCAAATAGTTCCGTGGCTTTATTTAGTGCGCCTGTTCCTTGTACTTGCGGTGCAAATTGCTTGATTACACAATGCTCATTGAGTTTGTCAATATCTTCTGCCAAATAAGTTTTACCAAATCCCCCACCACCTAATGATTTAATTGGGCGATAGCGGTTTCTCAACACTACCAATCCTACGCCGCAGTTTAAGCAAAACATTGTGCCATCAGGATTCGGGGGATTGTGGCAAGCTGGATTCAGGCAGCAGGTCATAAACTGTGCTTCTGTGGGGAAATGTATTTATTATCGCTTAAGCACAACCACTCTTGGTATAAACCGCAAAATTAAGGCTTACTATTATCTATGTCACAATTGAGCAACAGACGATAAATCCAACCAACGAACAAGCCTTATACCAATTCTTTGTGAAGCTGCACATTATTTTTACCCCTCCTATTGAAATCCAAACTAGAGATGTGTATATTTTGGCAGAATTAGATAAGTAAAACAGTCGCAGAAATATGAATAACACAGAAGTTCGTCAGCAAATCAACCAATATCTAGATGAATTATCTGCGGAACGTCTACAACTGGTTGCTGATTTTTTAGCTTATCTGGCAAATAAAGAGAGTGAAGACGCAACTCAGGAACTACTTGACATTCCTGGATTTATTGAATCCTTCGACAGGGGTAAAAAAGATATTGCTGAAGGTCGTGTAAAAAATTGGAGAACAATTTGCTCTGATGTATAGTGTTGTTTTATCTGCTGAAGCAGAGGAGATTTATGCTTCAGCAGACCAAGCATTAGCCAAAAAAATTGCTAGGTGCTTTGAGCAATAAGAACAAAATCCTCGTTTTCACCCTAATATTAAACTACTTAAAGGTGATTTAGCAGGCTATTACCGATATCGCATCGGTGACTATCGAGTAATTTATCAAGTTGATGATGAGACAAATCAAGTTGTTGTAAATACGATTGTTCATCGACGCGAAGCGTATGAATAAACATGAAATACACAATCGTGATTAAATGGTCAGAATCAGACTAATGTTATGTAGTTTTGCTTCCTGAGTTTACTAATGTAATGCAGCCTTGCTCCCACGGAGATACTTATGAGGAAGCTGTTAAGAATGCTCAAGAAGTTTTAGAAATGCT
>CAXTNZ010000153.1:15302-16868 GCA_964245695.1 uncultured bacterium
GTTAAGAATGCTCAAGAAGTTTTAGAAATGCTGATTGAATCAGCTTTGGAAGACGGTACACCTCTACCAGAACCGCAAACGTTAGCAAAGACATTTAAAGTAGCATAAATATTGATTCGATGAAAGAGGGATTATGACCACATCTGTAAATACAAGCAAAGTCTACGACGAAATTATAGACTTTATTGCTGCGGGAACTACACCCCAAAGCGTTATAGATTTTAAACTATCACATGCAGCGCAGGAGCGTTTAGAAGATTTGGTTTACGCGCACCAAACCGGAGAACTGACACCAGAAGAAAAAAAAGAATTAGATCGGTTCCTCACCTTAGAGCATATAATGAGGTTGGCAAAAGCACGCGCTCATAAGTACATTACAGCCGAGTAAATATAAGAAGTGTCTCGACCTTATGTTAGTTTAGAACTTCGCCGTTTAGTTGCGAATCGCGCTGATTGCTTGTGCGAATACTGCCTAATTCCAGATACAAACGGCGTAAGCTTTCAAATTGACCACATCATCAGTGTAAAACACAGTGGTTCCACTACAGCAGATAATTTGAGCTATGCCTGTATTTATTGTAATCTCCAAAAAGGCAGCGATTTAGGCTCTATTAATTGGCAAACTGGGGAACTCGTGCGCTTTTTCAACCCCCGTCGAGACTTTTGGGGAGAACATTTCCGCTTAAATGAAGCTGTAATTGAGCCTTTAACAGATATTGGGGAAGTAACTGTACGTATCTTTGATTTTAACAACGGCGATCGCATTCTGGAACGGCAAGCATTAATCGAAGTTGGTATATATCCATCAGAATCAGCGCTGCGACGAATGATTAAGCAGACCGAAGAATGAAATACACAACTGTAATTTAATAGTCACAAGAAGACCTGGCTGTAAAAATTTAAATAAAATGTGCGATCGCATGACTTTGTGGGAATCATAAACGTAGTAAAGATTGCTACTACACCAAGAGTCTCACCAAGGTAATTATACGATGGCTTATCAAAACGTCAACGCCAGCATTTCCCCACAAGATATGCAAGAAATTAAAGCAGCACTACAGACTATCCAAAAAAAGCTGCCTTTTCTCATTACTCTCAGCGTAGAAGAACGACGCAAGTTACTTAAAATGGGTGATAAAAGCCTAGCCTTTGTTAACAATAGCGTCACCGCTGCTCAGTCCAACCGCGACATTCTCCCCGCGAGTTTTGACGTTGAGGAATTGGTGCGAGATTATCAATTAGCTACCACACTCACCGAACTTTTAACCTCAATGCGGCAACTCACCGAACAAGTAGATGATACCCTATTAGCAGTCGGTAGTGATGCCATGACTAGCAGTTTGACTGTTTATGACTATGTAAAGACCGCTGCAAAGAAGACTCCAGGCTTAAAAACTATTGCCGAACAGTTAGGTGAACGCTTTAAAGCTATCAGAGGTAGACCGACTAAAGCTGCATCAGGTTCTTGATAAATTAATACTCGTGACTCGAGTCTTTGAACCTCATTAAAGAGTCTTTGAACCTGATTAAAGAGTCTTTGAACCTGATTAAAGAGTCTTTGAACCT
>CAXTNZ010000154.1:0-16710 GCA_964245695.1 uncultured bacterium
ATGCAAGACAAACCTGTCGCCCTCGTTACCGGAGCCAACCAAGGAATCGGACTACAAATCGCCAAAGAAATGGCGCAGCACGGCTACACCGTGCTGGTCGGGTCGCGCAACATGGAGAATGGGGAGAGGGCCGCCAAGAGCATCGGAGCCGATGCCCACGCCCTGCAACTCGACGTGACAGATGCAGCGTCCATCGCCGCCGCAACCGAGCGCATTCGCGGTGAGTTCGGGCGGCTTGATGTCCTCGTAAATAATGCGGCCATCTCACACGCGGGCAAGCCGGGCAGATCGCTTGAAGAAATGCTGGAGTCGAGCCGCGCGAGCCTTGCCTCCCTTGATGAAGTGCGCGCGGTGTTTGAGACGAACGTGTTCGGTGTTCTTGCCGTCACGCAGGCGATGTTGCCACTGCTACGAGAAGCACCTTCGGCGCGCATCGTCAACGTCGGCAGCGGCGTCGGCTCGCTGACCTTGAACTCCGATCCGAGCTGGGAGCATCGCAAAGGTTATGGCGTGGTTTACGCAGCCTCGAAGACCGCCCTCAACGCCATCACGCTGTCTTTTGCCATCGAACTCGAAAGCACAAACATCAAGGTCAATGTTGTCAGCCCCGGCTTCACCGCGACGGCTCTGAACAACTTCGCGGGCACGGACACGATTGAAGAGGGTTCTCGTGAACCGGTGCGCGTCGCCCTCGAAGAAGACGGGCCGACGGGCACGTTCACGGGCCCCAGCGGACCGATCCCGTGGTGATGGTGTCTCTAGCGACGCTGCGCGCCGCGACAGAACGTTCGCGCTCACCGGACGCAAATAACCTGTGCAACTTAACCAACTATATTGGTACGTTCCGGTGCAGCGCGGTTGTTCGGCGGCTGTTAGGGAATTTTAATCCAGTGCTGTTCGCTTTGAAAACCAAGCGTGAATGAAAAGGGTTTGGAAGAACAATACCGGAGTATCGAAGCCACCCGCTGTGATTATTGCTTCGACTTCAGATGGTGTTAAAGCCGCGATGTGTAGACTCCAACCAGCGCGCATCCTTTCGATGTCTTCCTCACTCCAGCCGGAGCCTCGCATTCGCAGCCAAACTTCAATCAAGCTCTGATAAACAGGAGGCGACATACCCAGAACCAAATCGGCATTGATCAAAACTCCACCAAGGTGAAGACGTTGCGCGATTTGTCCAAAGAAGTGGCTCCGCTCTTCTGCTTGCTTTAAGAACTGAGAGACCAATAGGCAAGTCGCCGCATCGAACAGGTCAGATGCGGGCAGTGAATCGAGATAACCTTCGTGGAACGTGCAACGTGTGGCAATGCCGCTTTCTTCAGCTTTTCGACGACAAATATCCAGCATCGCAGGCGCAGGCTCGACAGCAGTGAACTGCCATTGCGGAAAGGCTTGCGCTAAAGCAATCATTTCCGTTCCGGTTCCTGCACCGACGCACAGAATCCGCGCATCAGCCGGAAGCTCTAAGAGAATCAGGCGCATTAACGAGAAGAGCGTCTCGCGCCCTGCCAAAAGAGAAGTTTGCTGGTCGTAGGAAGCAGCGGCTTTTTGGTCGAATAAAATGGGTGGCTGTTGATTTTGCATGATGAAAGCGAATGGGGCGGCGATTCATAATTTTACAAGTTGAATGTTGCGATAGCATCCAAACTGCGCGCTGCCGCCGAACGACCCCAATCACCGGACACAGATACCCTTTGCAACTCACTGATCACTTGGCTTTGTTCCGGTGCATTGGGATTATGGGTAGACGGTTGGCTAGCCCAATCTTCTTGCACATTTTTGTACTATTGGCTCAAGACTTGAATCATACTGGGTCAATGTCTCCAGGCGCTGCTGTCCTGCTACGTATAGCTCGGCAAGGTAGCACTTGCGGCGATTATCGTACCATACGTCGATAATACAGTCTTTATATTCCTCAGAGTGCTTTAAATCCTCTTTGAGCCTCTTTGAGTAAATCAATCATACTTTGCTCTCTCTTGCATTGCATGGTATCCATCGCCCATCAATATTATTGTCTGAAATTCAACCTACATGTGCGATTCGTCGGTCAATCGCTTCAACAGATTATCAAATAACTCGTCAATCTTGTACGCGTCAGAAACCAGCGTCCCTCGCTCGTCGCGGAAGGTGCGATCGCTTGAGTAAAATTTACTATAAATCTTCTAAAGATAATCTTTTAAAGGGCAAGCAGAAAATGAGGAGAAAGTAAGCAGTCAGACTGCTGTCTTATTGCTGCGATCGGTACAAATCTCAGTAACATCGTCATCGGTTTTCGTGTTGGGTGTAGGAACCCCAACTTATCTAATAATAAATCGGGGTTCTCATTGTTCACGAATGATTAACCGCAATTGTGTGTCAAGATTGCTATACACAATTATCACCGGATAATTAATATCCGTTGTCTAGCCCGTGAGCTAGAAACATAGTACAAACGATTAAACTCTCTAATCTTTGCCAGTACTGTCTTACTGTCATCTCCTCGTTCTGGATAAAGTCGCTTACTCAAATCTTGACCATCAATACCCGCTTCTAAGAAAGTGCTACCTTGGCTATTGTGAACAGTTAATGCAAAGCAGTTTCTGATATTGGCAAACTGCTCTGAATGTTTGTAGTACTGCTTCCACAGAAAGGGATTACGCTTGGCACTTTTGAGTAAGCGCTTGGTTTCTTGGTCAAATTGTTTTTGCTCATCTTCATGCAGAACATAGATTTGACGCACAATCCCTTCATCTGTCTCTACCTTTAACCTCCAAGTATCATAGTTGTTGTAACGATCCCCAAAGACATCTAAAACAGTAAATTCTGTAGATGTAGAAAGAATCGTAGTTTTACCATCAGGAGCCATCACAGGATCTCTGGTGATTAATCTCTCTCCAGGAATAAAGCGATTGATATTTTCACCATATAAATGTGTGCGAATCTGATGATTGTAAAAGTCAACTTGAGTATTAGTCCAGGATAAAATTCGGAAACAATCTGGGTTTTGAGCAAATTCTCTCTTCATCTTTTTGCAGGCATAACGCAGCAAAGTTTGACGTTTAACCATCAGCGCCCCATTACTTTTATCAGGCAGATATTTGGCATAAGGCTCAAAAGGAAACTTGCTCTTGGTAACTGCATAGCGAGAAGCAGTGACAAACTCTAACAAAGGGCTACCAGTTCCCTGACGCACAACTTGAGTCAAAACTGCTTTATCTGGTACTTGAAAACTGGGGGATTTTCCTTCATTAACTGGATTTAACTGTGCTGGATCGCCCATGAGAATAATTTTGATTTTTGTCCAGGTGGATGATTGGTTAGCAACATCCTCAATCCAGCGCCAGAGTTGTTTGCCAATCATGGAACATTCATCAATAAAGACAACATCAAATAGATTGATGTAAGAAGGCCCAGTTTGGTCAAGTACTTTCTCTTTACCTCTAGTTACCATACCCAGTCCTAACAACTGGTGAATGGTGAAGAATTCTACCCCAGTTACGCCATTTTCTGCCGCCATGCGTTGCAGCACACCTACAGCTTTATTAGTGGGTGCAGTCAGTACAACTCGCTTACCCGTAGCAACAAGAACTTTAATTAGTTGGAATACAATAGTTGACTTGCCGGTTCCGGCATAGCCAACCAGCAAAAATAAAGCAGCCATCACGGTTGGCTGTATAAATGTCCACATTGATAATAAAGCTTTTTGCTGCTGCTGGGTGAGTTGAAATGGAAAAGAACCTGTTGCAGCGAAAGTAGGAAGTGTTTGGATCATCATCGCGGGAGCTAATTCCATTAAACGATCCACTCAAAGCAGCGATAGCTGTTGGATTCATTTTTATTGAATTGTTCGCCGAAAATGCTTATAAATATCTGTTTAGGGGTTGTGCAAAAATAAATTGGTCAGCCGTGTATTGGAATAACTCGAAGGCAAGTGCGGATCTGGGTTTGACGGCTGACCAATTTATTCAAGCAAGAGTGCTTAGCCTGTTTTTGCCAATCAATTATCTGAAACAACGTTAGCTATTCAGCAAGAATTGCGTGAACTGAAAACTGCTTTCTGCTGCCCAATCCAACGTCCAGTCGGAGTTGAAGAAGATGGTTTGATTCATCCTTTCCCGATTGGTAATGATTGCGAGCGCACGCCATTTTGCTCCTTGTAATGCTACAAATTTCTCCGTGTTGATGATAATAAGCCGACAACCGGAGTAAGGTGAGAAGTCAGCACTCATGCTGCATCCCATGCTTAATAAGGAGTTTGGATAATAGCGTAATTGGGTGGTGTGGCTTGTTGTTATCTTCACTGCGGTTAATTTAGTAAGGCGATGTAGCCACAAAACCAAGCGAGGGAGTCAATATCACCCGTTAAAGCATTTGTTGTACCCGCCAGTATTTGCTGATTTAAACGCTGGTATTCTTGAGGAGTACGACCTACGGGCAAATTGTTAAAAATTTGGTCAAGCGCTTCTGGGTGGTGTTTTTGGCTTTCTCGCACCACTTGCTCAACTAACTTATCGGTTTTGGTAGGTTGTGGTTGACCGAATCATGATTGCAGACATAATGGTTTGTGTGGCTTGATATGGGGATTTTAACAAGGTTTGGGGTGTAGGGGGAGGGTGCGTTCACTCCCACCATAGACAATCGCTCCACTCATCACAAGCAAAACTTCATTCCTGGTATTGTGGCTTCGTCTCAATCAAATCCTCAACGCTTAACTCAACAATGGCTGGTTTTTGTAAAGAAATAAAAAAGTTAAAATAAACTTCTGGAGCTTGGATTTCCGATTCAATACAATTAACAGGTGCTGGGAGAAACGCTGGATTTTTAGGAGTTAGAAAGTCTTTGTCATTCATGGTCGTTCACTATTAGCCAACCGTTGCTAGTTGTAGATTCAGGTGATCGTCCGCTCAATTGCTTCACTACTCAAGGGACTATCTGTTGTAGTGGGGCATAGTTTATCCTTAAACGGTACTTATTCGTCCCCGTCCATTAAGCGGCAGCGACTGTGGTTGTTACGCGCTCTTTCGTTGCTCACGCTCTCGCACAATAGTTTCTAAACTTGGTCGCCCCGTCAGAGAAAGTCGCAAGTCTGCCCAAATGCGATATAGAAAGTTAGCAATCGCACCAACAATCGGCAACTTGGTCGCGGCATAAACCCAACCCATTCCTAATATTTCATAAACGCGGCGAAATACTTCAACATTTTTAACTAGCGTTCCATCTGGCAACACAGCATGGATGCGCCCCATTGCAGTTTCGTAGTCAACTCCACCGTGAAGAAGGGGCGTGTAATCATCAGCTGCAATATCCACAAATGCCACCAGCCCCCGTCCTGCATCACGAAACGTCAAAAAGTTGACCTCACGCACGCATAAAGGACATTCACCGTCGTAGAGCAATTTGATTCTCCACGATGGTGGATAGTTGAGGGGATTATCAGAACTGTAGGATTGGGTTTGTAGTGAGGACATTCGCAGTTAAATTAAGTTTGTTTTCGTGCCGACTTGGGCGGCGTTTGGTGCGCGCCGAAGTATTTCTCACGCTCGGTAGCGCAGCCACACTCGCAATACTTGCGGAATCTGCTCTTTCTGTTTTTTGCTCAAGGTGTTGTAAAGGGCTAAGGCGCGATCGCGTTCACCCCGACAGGCAGCGTTGTTGTGAGCATCCCAATAGAGAAGGGCTACTCGAATTCGTCGGCACACTTCTTTAATCAGCGCATATAGCAGTCAGTGGAGGGTCTTGCTTTGCCATACTCAGATATTATAAGTTTCTAATGCCAGAAGAGTGCGAGTCACACTTATCCTAACAATTGCAATTCCCTATGAGGGCGGGCACAGTACGGCATGAGTTGGTTCAGTTTCATACCACCACCCCCAACACTTTTAAAATCTCTCGCACTGGTGCTTTCTCTTGCTCTAACTGTTCCACCCTTTGCAGTAACCGTTTGGGAATGTACTTGGTGGATTTGATGAGGCGATCGCCCCCATTCCAAAATTCGTAGTGATAATATGCCTGCGGGTAATCTTTGCCACCCTTAGTAATAGTGCGCCAGTGAATGGTTCCGCTACCCTCCCCCTTGTGTCGTCGCATTTTACTAGGGGATATATCATTACTAGGGTCAATATTTGCATTTTTACTAGGGCTTATCTGGATATCCCCTAGTAATGATGAGGTACTAGGGTTTACCTCTATGTCCCCTAGTACCTCATCATTACTAGGGCTTACCTTTATGTCCCTTAGTAATTTACTAGGACAGCTTGCAGCGCCCAGCAAGCCCAGTATCTCTATAACTGGACGCTTGGCTGCTTCAGCTTCTTCAACCAGCCCTAGTAATTGTTTAGGAATGTACTTAGTTTTCTTCTGCCCGTTTTCTTTCCAGTGGTAGTAAGCCTGGGGATAATCCTTGCCGTTCTTGGTAATGGTACGCCAGTGAATGTAGCCGCTACCATTACCCCTTTGTCTGCGTTTACTAGGGGATAAGTCAACTTTACTAGGGCTTTTACTAGGGCTTATTTTAATATCCCCTAGTAATTGCTTTGAATCGCTGCAAGCATCATTCAGCCGTTGTAATAATTCTTTTAGATCCTCTTGAATGGCGAGGGAAGCATTAAAAAGTCCCTGTTTCCCTTTAACTGCAAATAGTTCTGTTATCGGCTGTATATTTTATAACTTCCAAGCGTAACGCCCAACTTGCCAGTCACCACACAAAATTTCAGTCTTTGATTGTTGTTCGATAAATTCAGCCGTCATCTCGATGCAGTCAACTAAATCACAAATAGCGATCGCTTGTCCATGTGGAAAATCAGACCAAGGTAGAAGCTGCAATTGTTCATAAATCTTCAAATATTGCTGATGTTGTAGCTTGGTATTAGTTGCAGTTGAACAAATCAGCAACTTGCCCCTATAGTTTGTCTTCCAACTTCTAGTTTCATAGTGCTTCAGTCCTAAAGGAATTAAAGATGCCCAAGGCTGCCACAAACTAATTGCTTTTAGTTTGAAGTCAGTTGAAGTGGAATAATTACCTGTTGACTCTTTTACTTGATGGTGCGTAGATTCAACTTTGACATAGGGAGTTGAGGTAGAGTACTCGTTGTCGGGCAATTCGGGCAAGTCGGGGGTCAAGACAATTTCCGAGGCCGGCTCTACGAGAGCGAGTAATTGAGTTGCGGCTCGGCACTCCTGGGGAGATGTCCAGCCTACTGGTAGTCCAAACTGTGTCTCTAGCCAATCTGGGTTGTAGACTTTGTTTTTCTGCAATATTCCCAGTTTCTTCGCATAAGCCTCTGATTTGGTATTCCCAGGCGGACGGATTCCGGCTGAACTTTTCGACAATGCGCCGGGACGTGGCAACAAGTAGGAGCCTTTCACCTTAAGAGAAAGTGTTGTATTGGGCTGTTCCGACAACAACCCATTCCGCATCGTACCCACAGCCGTGAAGCTCTTTGAGTATCTGTTGGAAATATGTTCCTTTTCTTTCGTCTCCGGGATTAAGGGGAGCTGATAGCAATCCAGGCACGTTTTCGAGGCAGAAGAATTTGGGCTGGCTTCTTCTAACAATTCGTAAAACTGCGGGGATACAGTCTCGCTCGTCAGTGCTTCCCAAACGTTTTCCTTCGAGGGTAAAGGGTTGACATGGCGGGCTTGAGGTGACAATATCGACTGTTCCTGATTCGAGCCATAGGTGGCGCACATCTGGGTAGATTGGGATATTGGGGAAGCGAGTGTCTTCGACACGGCTTCGCCGAACGCGCAGTCTGGCGCAGCAAAATTCGTCTTGTTCGCAAAGTCCATTCAACTTAAACCCTCCAGTCATAAACATTGCCAAAGGAAACCCAGCACCCACACCGCTACATAAATCAATTGCTGTAAGCATAAAGAGTGCAAAGTGATCGAGAGTAAATTTAATTGGTTTACCAGCTGGCACGAGCCAAGCTTTTAAACTTAGTAAATTGGCTATCGAACAGTAGCTTTATTGTTCCCAAGGGACCGTCGCGGTGTTTAGCTATAATTACTTCGCATATACCCCGCTCTGGTGAATCTAAGTTGTAGTAGTCATCGCGGTATAGCATCAGCACCTTGTCAGAGTCTTGCTCAATTGAGCCGCTGTCTCTCAAATCTGAAAGTATGGGGCGCTTATTGGGACGTGTCTCAACTGCACGCGAAAGCTGGGATAAACAAATTACGGGTACAGAAAGCTTCATCGCCAGTCGTTTCAGCCCCCGTGTAATTGCGCCTATTTCGTTGTTGCGGTTGCCGCTCTCGCCGTCCATTAATTGCAAATAATCAATTACCACAAGCCCTAATTCGCGTTGTTCCGCTGCCATAACTTTGCGGCATTCAGTTTCAAACAGGACTTAGGGATGGCGTAGCGCACTCGTTAAGATATATCGGTAGTGTTGATATATCTGATACTGCTTGCGCTAATGGCTGCCATTGACTATCGCTAACGCGCCCAGTTTTTAGAAAGCCGCTTTCAATACTTGTTTCTGCACAAAGCATCCGCATCGCAATTTGAGTTTTACTCATCTCCAAACTAAACAAAACTACCGTCCGATTTTGTAATTGGGCAACATTGAAGGCAATTTGAGCAGCGATCGCACTTTTTCCCATTGATGGACGACCTGCCACAATTACCAACTCACCGCGATTTATACCACCGCTCATTAATGCGTCAAGGTCATAAAATCCCGTTGGGATACTCGGTAAAGTTAGTCCCAAATTGCACGACTCTATCTGTTGATAGGTATCAATCATCACAAGAGAAATATGACTTGTGCTATACTCGCATTTTCGCAAAACTTAGCCAAACCAAGATTCATCAATGTGTGGTATTGCCCCTCATGAGTGCTGGCATCCCAACTTTCAAAGTCCTGTACATTTGTACTACTCGCTGCCCCGCAATATGTTGATGCATTTGTACTATTGTGTTTTTCCGACTGCAATCGCAACTCTTGAAAATGGACTTCAATCCATTTGAGGGGTAATTCCACTGGGGGGTTTTTAAGTTCTTCTGCTTTCTTCTTACCAAATTCTAAAAAACTCTCTCTCGTCTTCTGAGAGAGTTTTGATAAAGTTTGAATAATTTGATTGATCTGAAGCAGTGCTGGAATCCTTATCTGACAATAGTTCTGGCTCTCGATATCCGCTTATTTAAGCGTTATCTTCGCTTAAATAAGCGTTATCTCCGCTTAAATAAGCGCCATCTCCGCTTAAATAAGCTGAACCTTTATCCTGACTGGGTTTTGAGCTAGATTTAGACTTAGATTTTAAACGTTCAGCTTCAGCCTTAGCACTAGCTGCTGTGCTGTTGTAACCCTGTACTGTTACAGTTCGATACTCATAAAGCCCAAGCTGGCGAAGTTTCCTCAAATCCTTGTCAACGGTATCTGGTGAACTGCCCACAGCAATTGCTATTTCCGCTATAGAGGGCAAATCGTGATACTTAATTTCGCCACCCGACGTATGGTCTGCAAATGGATCGACAATCATTAAATAAAGCCACAGACGGCATTGAGAACCAGTTAACTTGTTAGCGATCGCAACAGATGCATCCCGTCTGGAAATCATGAAATAGCCTTGCATTCGTGATTCCTCAACTTGTTGTGGACGGCGAACGGTGCGTGTTTTTGTTGTCATAGCTACCGTGCCTCCTTGCTAGTTTGGGTACGGGTGCTTAACCATTCGTCATGTTGCAGTGGGTAAAATTTACCTTGAATTTTGGTGTGGTTTTGCGTCATAATTACCCCAGTAATTGATAATCAACTACCGCCCCTGTCCCCCCAGACAAGGGCTGATTTTTTGTTTTGGGTGCAACTGCTAAGATTAAGTTGCACGCAATTAGTTCGTTTGCTAATGTGGAAATAACAATTGTCTAATTGTTAATTAGACAACTTGCTAATGCGAAATATAGTAAACCATAAATTGCTAGTTAGCAAGAAAATGGATCACCAGCACATTTTGATAAGGGCAATTAGGGAAAGTGGGTTGACTGCCAGGGAGATAGCCGAAGGCACGGGAGTCAATGAAAGCAGCTTGAGTAGGTTTATCAATGGCAAGCAAGACTTAAAGGCTGGAGATTACTTTACTGTGTTAAATTTTCTCCCCAACTCTGCCAAAGATATTGCTAAATCTCGCCTCAATATGGATTCTTCTGTCAGCCTGAAAACGCTGGTTATGCAAGCTTCCAATGCAGAAAAAGCAGAAGTTTTGTTTACAATTGCTCATTTGTTACTGGAAGACCGCAATAGTGGTGATTCAGTCGAATTAATGCCAGCAGCTTCATAATCTGTAACTTATGTGCTATTAAATAGTCTTCTGGTGACATATCGCGTTTACTATTACTGAATAGATATTCATCAAGAGTGAATATAACTCTTAGGCTAACTAATGTCGATACATAAATGTTTTGACGAAACCTTAAAAAATTACAACATCACTGGCGCTTCCTTGGCTCGTCAGGTCGGCATTAGCCCTTCTCACATATCTCAGTTTAGAAATGGCAAAGGTGGTGACGTTTCTCACACTACCCTAGAAAAAATGCTAGAAGCGGTAGAAAGCCTCGCTCCTGGGTCGAAGCTTTATTTTTGCCTGCTACTTGCTGGTAAAAATCCTGTTGAGTTTTTAGCTAATCCCAGTTCTGATTTATCAACTTTAGTATTGGCAGCATCTCAAGAAGAAAAAGCTGAGATTTTAAACGCGCTTGCCGATTGGGTCTTAAATTCTCGTAAAACTACTGATACGCCAAACTTGGCTGGAGCTATTTGACTTTCTACAAACTTTGCCGATCAAAGCTTTTCTTTCCTTGACAGTAAAGCATTCCAAGAATTGCCAGTAATTAAAAAATATACTTAGAATGGCAAGCTAACTTCTGGCTACCTACGAATAACTACTAATTTACTGAGATTGATATTAGCTGTATGATATTAAGTTGGGCTAAAACGTGTAATTTAAATGCGTTGTAGCAGCAAGTGAAGACCGTATGACCGAAGAAAAATGATATGGAGCAAGTGAATTTAGAACAAGTGTTAAAAGTTTGCGATACTATGTCGTTAGATGAAAGGGCACGCCTTGGTCAAGCAACTTTTAAGCGATTCAAATCTATTGCTTTATTTGGTTGGCTTTTTTGACTCATAGCAAATAGCAGTTTTGATGAGAGCGATCGCACATTACATTGCCTCATCTAATAACTAAAAGTATCGATTACTTGGATTCCAAACTCCTAACTCAAGACTCAAGGCTAAAGGCTCAAGACTCAGGATTTATGGACTCCTTTCTTCCCTAACACGCAGCGCTACATTTAAAAAGTTTTAGGGGTTTAAAGTATAGAAACTTAACAACGCGAGATATTTAGTTTAGACAACGCAGACATCAGAAATTTCTGAGCAGCAACCTTGGGTAACGTGAATTACAAAAAAACGGATATTATCAGAAGTCATGCGAAAGCTAATTTTTTGTTGACAGCAATAGCTGTGCTGACTGCGATAGCGTTCGCGTAAGCGTCCGCTCTGCGGAAGCGCTGCCGCAGAGCGGCGGATCGCACTCACCAGTTGCAGTACCCTGACAGTAAACGAGTATGAAGCCACAGCGCTTACTACTTATACCTGGCAAGTCAAATATGCCATTGACCTAGCTAACGAGAGATCACCGCGCTTTGAAACCTTTGCCACTACCTCTTTGCTCAATCGTAATGGCTTGAAGCTATCTGGGGCAGTCACGGGTCCCGATGACCGGGGTTTATGGTGGGCTGCTCTGCCACCGCGACCAACAGTTGATGAAGTTGAACAACGCAAAAAGCCTCAAGAACAGGCAAGCCAGCCCGAATTGCTGAAAGCTGTGGAGTACAAACTGACGTATGCAGAAAAGGGGCAACAGAAAACGCTGCCTACTAATTATGACGTTTATCGAGAGGTGGTAAAGGCGAAAAGGTCACAGTCTTCTTTGCAACTAACTTTAGGAGTTGGTGATAATTCAGTTGAGAAGGCTGAAGCAGTTGGCAGATGAAGCAAGTATAGTTATGTAGTGCGATGGCGCTTTCGCGCCCGCCAGACGTGCGATCGCTTGGCTGAAGCGCACATTCATTACGTATACGTAGTTTATGAAAAGCTAATTTCCATTCATGGTTGCGGAATAAAGCCAAAAAGTGACCAATAATTCAGATTTCTATTGACTACGAACCCACAATTATTAACAGGGGTTGCTACTATATTCCCTCGTGATTCCAGCTTTGACTTGCTCAGAGAGGGCTGGCATCGGCTTTGTTGTGGCTTGAGTTTAAAGTTTGATAATTGTAGATGAACATAGGAATAATCGAGCGCTACAGTAACGGGTTTTTAGAAGTTGTACCAGAAAGCGACTATTGGCAGATTACAGCTATACACATTAATGGTCAAGCCTTTTGTCCTACCCCTCGGCTTTATCGTGAGCGAAAAAGTGGCTTTGTCACTTTTCTGCACAAATTTATGATTGGTTAGCTGACCACGAACACCAAATCAGTGATGGGGTTTGCTACTGCGAAAAATTGAAACTTGTCCTATGGCAGCAACCGAAAATATCTTAGTTGACGTTGTATTAATAGCTGCTTTGTGAGTAAGCCTGTAATCCCTGTCTCAAGTGTGGGGATTTTCTTTGTATGTGCGTAGTCGTAGCCCCTTAAAGTAGACATCGCACATACGGTGGGGCGCAGCCCATCGCCGTTGTTGACTTTTCCTCGCCTGAATTTCAGGAGACGGGCGATCGCGTTCGCGGAGCGGACGCACCAGAAGCGCGCCTGCGGTATCGCACTTCATGTGGACTGTGGCTCCACTGCATTCAGCTTGGCTCATAGTATTTTGGTTAGAATAGTCATAAAAATGATTAAGCCTAAAAATTTGTATCGCGGACACGCAATAGAAAAAGTTGGTCACGGTAAAAGGGCGGTATTTCAAACAATTATTAATGAAAAAGAGTGGTCTGCTGTCACTGAATCAGAAGTAAAAACAGCAATTGATGCTTGGATTGATGAAGGAGTAGAGTCGTAGTGCTCGTGCAGATATCTATTGAATGAAATTATGCCAACTAATTTAATTATTCTTATAGCTGCATTAATTGTTGCATTGCTGGTCTTTAGGGCTTTGTTGAGTCTGTTGAAAACAGTCATCAGTACAGCAGTCGCCCTGATTGTAATCGTCATCATATTAATGGTTTTTGGCTTTACTCCCCAAGATTTGCTGCAAGAAGTCATCAATTTACCTCAAACTCTAAAGCACATAGTGACAGACGCAAGAAAGTTGTTAGGCGTGATGCTGGAAGTGTAGCAGTGGGGGTGTAATGCCGCAAAGCACCCGCTCATAGTGCGATCGCACTATGAATCGCATTTTTACAAGATAGTGCTACAGGCGGGCGTGCGCCTTCAACGAGAGCAAGAGCGATGCCTTCTCTTCTCCTGACGGAGAGGCTGCGCCAACGAGAGGCTTGTCTGCGACACGCGTTGCGCGTTCGCCAACGGCAACAGAAGGAACGCGCTCTTCTGTGAAAGTTCTGGGGGAAAGTGGGCGAGCGCATCTATTACCTTCAGCTTTCATAATTTCTTTATCGTCTATGAGCTATTCTGTTAAGGTCTCGTTTCCCATAAGTAATAGCTGTAATACATGGTAACTATAGACCATAATCTTAACATTGCAATTGATGAATCTTTCGGACCCAATGAGCTTATAGCCCTCAATTACTTATCTGTTGGGCTTCTACATCTGGCTCATGGAGTAGCAAAGGTTGAAGCACCAATTCGCGAACGAGAGCAAAACTCAAATGAGAAGAGATGGGGATATGGGAACCTTCCAGACTTGCCTCCAGGTGCAGTCTGTATGTTGCCTTGTTTATTTCATTGGTTTGGTGTTTCAG
The DNA here is from genome assembly GCA_964245695.1 of uncultured bacterium. Lineage (GTDB taxonomy): Bacteria > Cyanobacteriota > Cyanobacteriia > Cyanobacteriales > Nostocaceae > Hassallia. Next base: position 13,852 of record CAXTNZ010000154.1, read on the forward strand.
TCATTAATTACGCTCGACTTGTTGGCTTTTTAAGTGGACTTGCTTCAAATAAGTTTGCTCGGCAGGATCTTGAAGATAAAAAAGTTTTAGAGACTGTAAAGAAGCACTGTAATAATTACGTAGATAATATTAGTGAACTTAAACAAGTCAAACTTTGGAGAAATAAAGTAGCTGCACACTTTGCAATCACAGACCCCAGGAAAGAGGATAATATTGCAATGCTGGACTTCTCAGTTATGTATCCAGTTGGGTACGCGGACAACAGGTTTAGAGTCAATGTTCATACTTTTACACGCACAGAGAGTTTTGGAGTCGAGTATCAAGCAACGCTGCCTTCATGGTCTGTTACAGAAGTCTTTGAAATGTTGCAATCTCGCTACTGGCACATTAATTCTGGTGAGATTACCTTGTAGGTATAGGCAATTTTGACACTCCCACTTGCGTGGGCTAGCAAGAACCGCAGGCATCGCTCCTCAGAATTTACCAGCCGTGTTGAAAACACGCCCTAGGTAAAGTGGCAGCATTCATTACTTTAATTGGTAGCAGTGCGATCGCCTTTATTCTTAGAGAAAAACCCAAGCGCTCGCCATTTCGTATTGGAACCGCTCCTCAATTAGTGCTTGGTAAATCGTTGATGACCTCTACCTCTCAATGATGCTATTGCCTTTTGCTTTGCAGCATATCCATCATTGGCAAAGTCAGTAAAGTAACCATCTATACCTAGCTCGATAAACTGCTCATACTCACGAAGCGGTTGAGCCTGGTAGTCAGGCAACAGAAAATATGGATCGCTGCGGAGGGTGTAGAGATGGACTAGCAAACCTGCTTTATGAGCATCATTTATGAGGGAAGTTGGCGTACCCAGGAATTTATCGGCATCGCTGATCTGCCCATCTCCATTAATATCAATCGGTTGACCGTTATCATTCAATTTTGCAGAGGCTGGCACAATCAGTCGCTTGTCAGGACTAATTCCTGTGGCATAAGTATGAACTTGTGTTAATCCATTAGGAGTGATCAGATCGGCGTAGGTTTGAGGAACGCTGTGGTAAGCAAAGTCATAGGGAGCACCACTGCTACTAATTAACTGAATCAGAGGAATATCGACTCCAGCAGCTGGCATAATATTCTCTTTTAAGTCCTTGAGATTAGAGACTTCAAAGGATTGGATAAAAACGTGATCGGGATCGGTATAGTTGTTGGCAATCAGGTCATCAATCAGGAGTTGTGATGTATTGACATGGATAGGAGTGCCATCAAGATAATTGCCCGAGAAAGCGAAGTATGTGGGGTGCTTGGTTTCGGGATAGATGCCAATTTTCCGACCAGTTTCTGATTCACGCTTTTTGGCGAGATTGATAACTTCATCGAAAGTAGGGATTTGGAACAGACCATTGTACCGAGTATTATTAGGACGAATATTGGGAAGGCGCTCGATTGCCCGTAGTGTCTTAATCTCAGCCAAAGTAAAATCTTCTGCAAACCAGCCTGTCACACGACTCCCATCAAGGTCTTTGGTCGTTAGGCGTGAAGCAAATTCTGGAAAATCGGCGACGTTTGTTGTGGCTTCTTGGATAACGGGTTTACCATTATCATCGTAAGTAATGTTGCCATTGTTATCCGTCTTCACAGTTGCTAACAGAGGTTCATGGCGAACAATGAGGACTCGGTCCTTGGTCACTACTAAGTCAGGTTCGATGTAGTCTGCACCGAATTTAATGCCTAGGTTGTGAGAACCAATTTGGTCACCCCCAAAGTTTCCTACCGTATGTTCTGGACGATACCCAGTTCCACCTCCTCGGTGACCGATTACTATGGGAGCTTGTCCGTTGAGAGTATTTAGCTTGGAAACGTAGCTAATAGCGGGAGCAGAATTGATACTTCCTAGTAGCACTGAGACAGACAAAGCCAGAGAAAAGCAGAGAAATAATATATAACCCTTGAGTCGAACCATATCTAAAACCTAAAGAATCTTAGCTTTGAGTATCAGAGTTTTAGGTTAAGACAGGATTTAAACGAGTTTAACCTTGCCCATTCCTGACAGGCTAAGATGAAATTAGTTTTGTCAATAGTAGTTGGGTTGGAAATTAACGCGGTACTGAGGTATCGAATTAAATATTGTTTAGACAATGGTTATCTAAGCATCCACAGGGACTGTAAGCTCATCCATCTCCTCTCACTTTCTTATTTGGTGTTTGGGGATTTTGCCTAAAGTGCGATCGCACCCCCACAACCCAACCCTTAATTCGTCCTCGGTTTTGTTTGTGGTTGTTCTAGTAGACAATTAGTGGGAAAGCGCCTTTAATAAAAGCTTAATTCGGATAGTTGAATGAGTGCAGTAATCTTTTCCTTAAATCTGTCAGCGAGTAAGTGTGGAAGAAGGAACACAAAGAACCAAACTAGTAAGTCCCTCACACTGAATTGGTGGAAGTGGTTGGGAGTTGGATTCTTGGTGTTGGTGCTAATGTCGAGTCAGGTGTCAGCCCAGAAACCAACGAAACCTCTACGCGTGGCGACGGGATTAGCCACACCCTTTGTCTTTGAGAAAAACGGTCAAATCACTGGATTCAGCATTGATCTTTGGCGTAGCATCACTGACGAGATGAATGTTAAGTCCGAGATATTTGTCAATCCAACTACTCAGGATTTGCTGTCTGCTATTAAGTCTGGTAAGGCAGACGTCGGAATTGGCAATATATCTATCACTGCCGAGCGAGATAAAGACTTTGATTTCTCTCAACCGATGTTTGAATCAGGACTTCAGATTTTAGTACTAAATCATGAGAATGGTGTCAGATCGGTGCCTAGTAGTCTGTCAGCCTTGAATTGAGGGGTAATTCGGTGAATAATTTGAGTAAT
>CAXTNZ010000155.1:0-16689 GCA_964245695.1 uncultured bacterium
CTCCCTATTGCAGATACGCTTTTAGGTTTCTAGCGTCAAGATTAACGAGTAACAGGACGCTTGGAGATTGGCAAATGCAGCACGGAGAACGCTTGGAAGAACAAGCGGTTAGTAAAGCCGCAGAAATGCAGTTATCTAGCCAATTAGATCAAGCAGATAAAATAGAAGTAGATGTGCAAACCGATCTGCTGAAACTAATTCAAGGACAGGCGGATGGAGTTTCCTTTTCAGGTAAGGGACTCGTAGTGCAAAAAGACATCCGTCTAGAGGAACTAGAACTGCAAACAGATAAAATTGATATCAATCTCTTCAGCGCTATTTTTGGAGAAATTGAACTCAACAAGCCAGTAAAAAGTCTAGCTCGTGTTGTCCTCAAAGAAGTGGATATTAACAAAGCCTTAGCATCAGACTACATTCACAGCATAATGCCAAATTTTGACTTAAATGTAGATGGCGAAATTGTCAATTTGAAGCCGCAACAGATACAACTTTTTTTACCTGGTGATGGCAAAATTAAATGCAATGGAACGGTGCAAATAAAAGAAAAAGGCAATACTCGCTCCTTGAGTTTCATGGCGATGATTCGTCCCAAAACGCAGACGCAACCCGTGATTTTTGAAAGTTTCAATTGCACTCAAGGAGATGGCATTTCCCTAGAAATAATGGCAGCATTAATTAATAAGGTAAAAGAACTGATGAACTTACCATATATTCAATTTGCAGGTATTGCTTTCAAAATCATAAATCTGCAAGTGCAAAAAGACAAAATGAAAACTGTGGTAGAAACTTATATCAAAGAAATACCTTCAATGTAAAATAGAGAATTGAAACACTCCTGATTAGCAGAGGTTAAACGCATCATAAATTTTTCTCTGCGAAACGAGTGCGCTTGCCTCTGCGGCACTTTGCGTTTTATTACAATAAACAGTGATTTTTATAACTGCCAGATGTAAATTTTTTTAAACTTTTGTAAGATTGAAAGAGTTACTTAATTCAATATTGCCATTATGGAAACCTATGATGTAGTTATTATCGGCGCAGGACATAATGGGCTGGTTTGTGCAGCTTATTTGCTGAAAGCTGGCTATAGCGTCTTATTACTAGAAAAGCGATCGGTTCCAGGTGGCGCGGCGACAACAGAAGAATCCTTACCTGAAGAAGCACCAGGTTTTAAATTTAACTTGTGTGCCATTGACCACGAGTTTATTCACCTCGGACCAGTCGTTGAAGAATTAGAACTAGAAAAATACGGCTTAGAATATCTGGAGTGTGATCCAGTTGTTTTCTGTCCCCATCCCGATGGCAAATATTTCTTAGGTCACAAGTCACTGGAAAAGACTTGTGCAGAAATCGCTCGATATAGTGAAAGGGATGCTAAAAAATATGCAGATTATACAAAATACTGGCAGCACGCGATCGGGGCAATGATTCCCATGTTCAACGCGCCGCCGAAGTCAGTTTTAGATATTCTGGGCAACTATGACATCGCCAAGATAAAAGATTTATTTTCTGTCATTGGTTCCCCATCCAAAACTTTGGACTTTATTCGCACCATGCTAACCAGCGCTGAGGATATCCTCAACGAATGGTTTGATTCAGAATTTCTCAAAGCGCCCCTAGCAAGATTAGCATCAGAACTTGGTGCGCCGCCATCACAAAAAACCATTGCCATTGGTGCAATTATGATGGCAATGCGTCACGACCCTGGTATGGCTAGACCACGCGGCGGTACCGGCGCACTCGTGCAAGCTTTGGTGAATTTAGTCACAAGTAAAGGTGGCGTTATTCTCACAGACCAGCACGTTGAGAAAGTTTTGATTGATGATGGCAAAGCTGTCGGTGTGCGGGTTGCTGGTGGTAAAGAATATCGTGCTAAACACGGGGTTATTTCTAACATTGATGCTAAACGGGTATTTTTGCAATTGATGGATAAAAGTGATGTTGATGCTGCCGATGCAAATTTGCACGAAAGATTAGAACGCCGCATCGTCAATAACAACGAAACCATCCTGAAGATTGACTTAGCTTTAAATGAGCCGCTACGCTTTGAAAATTACGATCACAAAGATGAATATTTAATTGGATCTGTGTTGATTGCAGATTCGGTTACTCATGTGGAACAAGCTCATAGTAAATGTACTTTGGGAGAGATTCCCGATTCTGATCCATCGATGTATTTGGTAGTACCGACGATGCGAGATCCATCGATGGCACCACCAGGCAAACATACGGCGTGGATTGAGTTTTTTGCACCCTATCAAATTGCAGGTGCAGAAGGCACAGGTTTGAAAGGTACTGGGTGGACAGATGAATTGAAGAACAAAGTTGCCGATAAGGTGATTGATAAGTTAGCAGACTATTCACCGAATGTGAAAAACGCAACTATCGCCCGTCGTGTAGAAAGTCCAGCGGAATTGGGAGAAAGATTAGGTGCTTACAAAGGGAATTATTACCACATTGATATGACCCTAGATCAGATGATATTTTTCCGTCCGTTGCCAGAAATAGCCAACTACAAAACACCAATTGAGAATCTATTTCTGACTGGTGCGGGAACTCATCCCGGTGGTTCAATTTCCGGAATGCCAGGACGCAATTGTGCGCGTGTATTTTTGCAGAATAAGCATCCAATTACTCAGACTTTGAAGGATGCGCGGGATTCGATTAAGTCAACTGTCGAGTCGGTGTTTAAGATTAATTAGATTAGATAGAAGTCTCACGCAGTCGTAGCTAAGGCGCAAAGTAAAGTAGGGTGCGTTACACTTCGTAACGCACCATGAATAGTTAGGCTCAAAGAGCGATGGCGATCGCATCTGGCATAAAATCAATTAGGCGATGCTCATTGAAGCGATGACAGCAATTTTCATACCAGTGAAATGGTATTTACATTGATTTTGAAAATAAAAAAACCATAACTGCTAAATCCAAAATTCAAAAAGTCCGGTGTACCGTTCAAGATGATGGTGTCGGAATGACAAAACAGCAATGCGATCGCTTATTTGATCTATACACTGATCGCGTTCAAGCAGCAGTCGTGGCACTGCGATCAGGATTAGTCTAGGGCTTGTAACAGCAACAAAATTGTACGTCTGCGAATGAATAACCCAGTTATCATTGTTGCTGGCAGGCGCTGGCTAATCAGCGGTTGACATCCTCCTAGCGATAGATAACGAACAAAAGCTAAATCAAAAAAATGCGTAATTTCTAACTATAACTCACGAAAGATTAAGTTTTCTTAACCGCTTTCTAATATCGGGGAATATACCTATTCCCCAAATTGCCGTCATGGAAGCGTATGATGTCGTAATTATTGGCGCGGGTCACAACGGGTTAGTTTGTGCCGCCTACCTCCTTAAAGCTGGATACAGCGTTTTGCTACTGGAGAGCCGTTCAATTCCCGGTGGGGGTGCGACAACTGAAGAACTAATGCCTCTAGAAGCGCCTGGTTTTAAATTCAACCCCTGCGCCATTAATCACCTGTTTATTTTCCTCGGACCAGTCATCCAAGAATTAGAATTGCAAAAATACGGATTGGAATATCTTGAGTGCGATCCAGTTGCATTTTGTCCTCATCCGGATGGTAAGTATTTCTTAGGACATAAGTCTGTGGAAAAGACTTGTGCAGAAATTGCCCGTTACAGCGAGAGAGATGCTCAAAAATACGCGGAATATATAGAGTTTTGGCAACGGTTTATAAAAGCGGTTACACCCTTTTTTAATGCAGCACCCAAATCAATTGTTGACATTGTTGGTAGCTACGGTTTTAAAAATTTGCCAGATTTGTTTTCAATTCTCGGCGGTACTAACACAACTTTGGATTTAATTCGCACTCTATTAAGTAGTCCGATAGATAATATCAACGAGTATTTTGATTCCGAGTTTCTCAAAGCACCCCTTGCCCGACTATCCGCAGAACTGAGTTCGCCTCCCTCCCAAAAAGCGATGTCCTTCGGGGCGATGATGATGGCAATGCGTCATAATCCTGGTATGGCACGTCCACGGGGAGGTACTGGCGCACTTACTAAAGCGTTAGTAAATTGCGTGACAAGTTTAGGTGGGGTTATACTCACCGAACAGAAGGTAGAAAAAGTCTTAGTGGATAACGATAAAGCTGTCGGCGTGCGGGTTGCTGGTGGCAAGGAATATCGCGCTAACAAAGGTGTAATTTCAAGTATTGATGCCAAGCGGTTATTTTTGCAACTGATGGATGCAAGTGATGTGGATAGTGCTGACTCGAATTTACGAGAAAGATTAGACCGCCGCATTGTCAATAACAATGAAACCATCCTCAAAATTGATTGCGCCTTATCTGAACCGCTGCGCTTTGAACATCACGAACACAAAGATGAGTATCTTATTGGTTCTATTTTGATTGCAGATTCCATGAACCATGTGGAACAGGCACATAGCGAGATTACTCTGGGCAAAATTCCCGATGAAGATCCGTCGATGTATCTGGTGATGCCTACCGGACTTGACCCTTCAATGGCACCTGAAGGCAAGCATACACTCTGGATTGAGTTTTTTGCCCCTTATCAAATTGCGGGTTGTGAAGGGACAGGTTTGAAAGGTACTGGTTGGACGGATGAACTGAAAAACAAAGTTGCAGACCGCGTGATTGAAAAATTAGCGCAGTATTCGCCCAATCTCAAACATTCAATTATTGCCCGTCATGTGGAAAGCCCTGCGGAGTTAGGCGATCGCCTGGGGTCTTACGGCGGGAACTATTACCACATCGACATGACTCTAGAACAGATGCTCTGCTTCCGTCCGCTACCGGAAATAGCTAATTATAAAACGCCAATTGAGAATTTATATCTCACCGGCGCGGGAACTCATCCAGGGGGTTCAATTTCTGGTTTACCAGGACGCAACTGTGCGCGGATGTTTTTGCAGAGTGAGGAACCCATCGCCCAAACACTTAAAGACGCAAAAGATTCGATTAAATCAACTGTTGAGTCTGTGTTCAGAATTAATAAATAGTTTCACAGCATCGCACACGCTTATACCGGGCGCGGTGTGGGAACCCTCCTTTATATTAGACATAGGAGTGGAAAAGATGTAGAGACGCGAAATTTCGCGTCTCTACATTCGTATTTCGGGCAACGCAGAATTAATTTCCAACAGAGGTATATTGCATCGGCGGCTTCCGCCGATGCAACAACTCTTAGCACCCAACTGTCCTCATTTTGGTGTGAGATTTATAAAGTCTTCCTTTATAGGCAGGTAGGGTCATACTTGTTACCGATGGCAAGCAGGACTGAAAACTGATGAAATAACGGTAGTGTTGCCAATGCTGAAGCGATGACAAATCGGGTTTTGATTCTAGGAGGACGGGGGCGGATCGGTAGTAGTGTTGCCCAGGATCTTGTCACCCATACGCAGGCTGAAATTACCATCACTGGGCGTACCCCAGATGTGGGAACGCGAGAACACGTGCCTTTGGGAGACCAAGTGCAGTTTTTGGTTTTAGACTTGGCGGAGGTTGACAAATTGCGCCAGGCGATCGCAATATCTGATTTAGTTATCCACTGTGCTGGTCCGTTTCACTACCGAGACGCTAATGTTCTGAAAATTTGTATTGAACAAGGCGTTAATTATGTAGATGTCAGCGACCACCGTTCATATACCAGCAAAGCTTTGAAATATCATGATGAAGCCGCCGCAGCTGGTGTCACGGCTATTATTAACACTGGCATTTTTCCCGGCATGTCTAACAGCATGGTACGTCACGGTGTCGAGCAATTCGATGAAGCCCAAAAGATACATTTAAGTTATTTGGTGTCTGGTTCTGGTGGTGCTGGTGTCACCGTCATGCGGACGACATTTCTAGGGTTGCAATATCCTTTTGACGCTTGGATAGATGGCAAATGGCAGAAAGTCAAGCCTTATAGTCAACGGGAAGCTGTTAACTTTCTACCTCCCTACGGACGCACTGGAGTTTACTGGTTTGATATGCCAGAAACCTTCACACTACCCCACGCTTTCCCATCAATCAAAACCGTAATTACTAAGTTTGGCTCAGTTCCCGATTTTTACAATCACATGACTTGGATAACTGCTCATGTGTTTCCCAAATGGTTGATGCAGAAGCGTGGCACTATTGAATTTTTGGCTCATGTCAGTCATTTTATGACGGATGTGACTAATAACTTTACTGGTATTGGGGTAGCAGTTCGCGCAGAAGTTACAGGGCAAAAAAACGGTGAGACAAGTATTTTTTGCTCAGACTTATTGCATCAAAATACAGCAATGGCTTCGGGTTGTGGCACGGGTAGTATTGCCCAATTATTATTAGAGGGCAAACTTAAGAAACCAGGCGTTTTTCCTGTAGAAGAAGCACTACCCACAGATTTATTTGAATCTTCAGTCCAAAGCCGAGGCATTAAGATTTATCACAATTGGTTATAGTTAAAAATTAATATATCCTCCGATAGAAGGAAGAACTGTACTTAAACATTTAGTATGCCTGTGAGCCTTGTAGAGTACCTAGGTAATTATCTCTATTCACCCATGACAAAGGCTCACAACAGAAAATTAGGAGGGTTTTTCCATGCCAAGAATTTTATTAACTTTAAAACAAGCATTAATTTCCAGCATTTTTGTTTTTGGTTTGATGATTTTTATCAGCCTGTCTGGGTTATTGATTGTTGTTCAACAACCTAGTTATGCAACTACACTTGAAGAATTGAAGCTGATACCTCCAGAGTATAAACCAACGCCGGAAGAAAAGATTGACCGGGCTTACGAACGTAACGAAGCTGCTGGTATTCGCGAAGAATCACGAGAAGCGGCTTACGAACAAGCAATAAAAGATGGTAAAAGTCTGGATACTATGGAGAAGGCTTACGAAAGAAATGTGAAGGCTGAAAAAGCACAAAATCCGCCAGAGTCTTTTGGTGAAAAAGCTAAAGAAGTTATTGAAAAGGTGACAGGTAAGTAGAGAAAAAGTAAAAAGTAAAAAGTAAAAAGGTAAAAGTAAGAATAAAAATTTTTTAGCCTTTACCTTCTTTCCTTTTCTCCCTCATCTCCCCCACTTCCTCCACTCCCCCCTCTCTCTTACTCAAATTCATCAATTGTGGCGGGGGGAGTAGCATTTCCCTGCTTGGCAATATTGCGCTGGTACCAATTCATTAATGGAGTTGAACTGACTCCATGTACAATTACAGAAAACACAATAGTTGTGTAAGTAATCCAGCCAATTTGCTCGCCAAGTTCACCTTTTAAACCATTACCAAATGCATAAGCCAGATAATATAAAGAACCAACACCGCGAATGCCAAACCAACCAAATAACCAGCGGGTTCGTGAGTCCATTTTTCGGTGACGCGAGTCTGGCGATCGCTTACCAATTGTACTAATCCAGGCTCCTACAGGTCGAATCACAAAGAACAAAAATACTATCACTAACAAAGATTGACCAGCATAATCAAGCATCGGCTTAAATAATAATATCGACCCCAATATTAAAATTGTTCCGACTTCCGATAGCTTTTCAATTCGCTCTACAAATTTTAATTCTGCTAGAGGTTTTTCAGGATTTCTGTAACTACGCTCTACAACTAAACCAGCAACAAATACAGCTAAAAATCCATAGCCATTAACAATTTCTGTTAATGAATAAGTTAGCAAAATCGTGCTGATAGCGACAAAATCTTCCATCGTTTCATCGGCACGACGGCGTTTTGTAATTTTTTTTTCAATCCAAACTACTGCTTTGGCAACGATAATTCCCATTAAGATACCAGAAGCGATCGCCCAAATTAAATCAACTGCAACCCATTGTTTAAACCAGTTGTTCCAATTATCATCTTTTAAGGCATGAATGCCAAAATAAACAAAGGGAAACGCTAAAGCATCATTTAAACCACCTTCAGAAGTTAAACCAAAGCGCAACTCATCTTGGTCATGTGTATCTGTCAATTGTACTTCTGATGCTAAAACAGGGTCAGTCGGCGCTAAAATTGCTCCTAATAAAATTGCCTCTCCCCAATTCATTCCTAAAAACAATTTGCCTACAACCGCAAGTGCAAAAATGGAAATAGGCATCAAAAATAGAATTAATCGCGTCGTAATATCCCAAGCTTTTAAACGTAGCGGACGAACGATTTTTAAGCCGCAGCCAAACACAGAAACAATCACCACAAACTCTGTTATTCGTTCCAGCACCTCGGCGTTGAATACGTCGTCGCGACGCAATTGAACCAGCCCAAAGCCATAAGGTCCCAACAAAATACCTACCACTAGATAGATGAGGGCAAAGGAAAGAGGTAAGCGCGAAATAAAGCCTGACCCTAGCGTGACAACGAGCAAGAGTAGACCAATGACAAGCAGGTTAAGAATATAAACATCTACCATCAGGATTTATATAAAAAAAGGGCATTGCCTTGCAAGTTTAGTAGCGATCGCTTTTAGTTATAATTACCTTGTGGTAGATTTATTAAAAGTAGCAAATAGACAAACTCTTCTACACTAAAATTCAAGAACGCAGAGATAACCCTGACCCTCGTGTCGATATCTTCTGGTAATGACTAATGACTAACTATGGGCATTGACCGTCCGCTGCGCGTAGTCGCCTACACAGACTCTGCTGGGATTGGGGGCGCGGAAATCAGCCTCAGACATTTGGTAACTAACGTGTCGGGCGACATTGATATCACCGTAATCGGTGTTTCCCATTTGGTGGTAGATGCTATTGCACACCATAGAACGCAAGCATCACGGATAGTATTACCTGCAACAAAAATCCAGTCAATAACGGCGCACCTAAGGGCGCTGCATAGCTTGCGTCCGGATGTGGTACACATTAACCTATGCTCGCCTTGGGAATGTGCGACAGGTCTGTTTGCTGCGTTGACTTTACCAAATGCGCGTGTAGTACGCGTTGACCAGCTGCCGTTACGTACCACAGACGCGATTAAGCTGTGGCGTACCCGGATGCTATCGCTACGAGTTGATGCCCATGTGGCAGTTGGTGAAGCTTCAGCACGGCGGATGGAAGACTTTTACGCACTGGGGCGCGGTACAGTAATTTCCGTTCCTAACTGTGTACCATATATTACAGAATTAGAGGTCATAGGGGCGGGCAAGATGCCCCTTCCACAAAATCAGCAGAGTGAGCTGATTATTGGTGGCGTGGGAAGACTTGATGCGATGAAGGGTTACGATATATTGCTGCGAGCGATCGCTCAACTTGAAGGCGTGCGAGTTGTTATTCTAGGTGAAGGTGGACACCGCACAACTTTAGAAAAGCTGGCAAATGAATTGAAAGTAAGCGATCGCGTCTTTCTCCCCGGATGGGTGGACAATCCCCGCGCCTACCTACCAACATTTGATATATTTGCAATGCCATCTCGGTCAGAAGGCTTTCCCTTGGCGGTAGTCGAAGCGATGCTTGCAGCTTGTCCCGTTGTAGCTACTCGTGTGGGTAGCATTCCGGAAGCTGTCATCGATGGCGAAACTGGGTTGCTAATTGATAAGAATGATGTAGACGGACTTGCATCTGCACTGCGGCGGTTGAAAGATGACCCAGAATTGCGCCTACGTCTTGGTCAGCGCGGTCGGGAGGTAGCACAGGGTAGCTTCACCGTGGATGTGATGGTGAAGCGTTATGAAAGTTTGTGGCGAGATTTGGTGGAGAAGCCGCAAGTTCCTCGGTTGTGGGTTCCACAGCCAAAGGAGTAGGGCGATAAGCGAACGATTAGCCTTCTCTTACGAGACGCACTCGCGTTCGGCTATCGCACTTTTGCCAATCATCTACTTTTGAGTTTTGATATCATCGCATATCTGGCGTAGATGCTCCGCATCTTGTCGTAAGACATCGCTCTCACTAATGTCAGTAAATCGAAAGCTGAAGGTGTTTAAAATTTTGTCGCTTACTTATAGAAATCAAGGATAAAACGAACCACAGATACACACAGATAAACACAGATATAAATAAGAGTGTTCATCCGTGTTTATCTGTGGTTCGATAGAGAAAATACCAATTTATCTAAGAAATCTAATGAATGCCTACAATTCCAACTTCACACCCCTAATCGCATAATCCAACAACTCCATCGGATGCACCACAGAAATCTCCTTTCCCTGAGACTTTAAATGCTTAGTAATTTGCAACGTACAACCAGGATTAGCAGAAGTAATTAAATCAGCGCCAGTATTCAACAAATTCTGCACCTTTTGCTTACCCAATTCATCAGCAACATCCGGTTGCAGCATATTGTAAACCCCCGCACTGCCACAACACAAAGCTGCGTCTATTGGTTCTCTTAACTTCACCCCCGGAATTTGCCGCAATAATTGACGCGGTTGCACGCTAATCTTTTGTCCATGCAATAAATGACAAGCATCTTGATAAACCAAATTCAACGGTTTATCAGTAAGTGGCGACAGTTTCGCTGTTAACCCAACACTTGCCAAAAACTCTTGTGAATCTTTTACTTTACTAGCAAATTCCTTTGCCTTTTCTCGATATTCTGGGTCATCTTCTAAAATGTGACCGTATTCTTTCAAAGTATGACCGCAACCAGCAGCATTAATAATCACCGCATCCACATTAGTGTCTGCAAAACTATCAATCATCTGTCTAGCCAAAGCTTTTGCTTGTTCAGTTTGTCCTTGGTGTTCCGGAAGCGCTGCACAACAACCTTGAGATTTAGGAATAACAACCTCACAGCCATTCGCCGTTAAAACTCGCACAGTTGCTTCATTCACTGGCGAGAAAAATAGCCGCTGCACACAACCCAAAATTACCCCAACTCGATAACGTTTTTCACCTTGCGCCTTAATAACAGTAGGCAAATTATCTTGAAAAGATTTTAAAGTAACTTCCGGCAGAATTGATTCCATTGCTGCCAAGCGAGGAGATATGCGCGGTAGTAAACCAGTCGAACGCACCAACTTATTCAAACCCAACTTTTGATAAACCAACAATGGAACCAATAAAAATCTTAAACGGTTGGGATAAGGAAACAGAGAAAATATCAGTTGGCGAAATAATTTATCTGGCAAACTGCGCGGATAATTCCTTTCAACTTGAGGACGAGTTGCAGAAAGTAACTTGTCATACTGCACACCAGAAGGACAAGTAGTCACACAAGCAAGACACCCCAAACACGAATCAAAATGTGGCGCCGTTGCCTCATTCAGCGCAATTTCACCCTCATTAATCGCATCCATCAAATAGATTCTTCCTCGCGGAGAATCCATCTCCTTACCCATCACTCTGTAACTAGGACAAGTTGACAAACAGAACCCACAATGAACACAACTATCAATCAACTTTGGCTCAGGCGGATGATTAGCATCAAACCCTTTTAAATTCTTCAAACTAGCCGTATTATTATTTAAATTATTATCTGAAACCTGCATACCTTTCCCCTCTTTCTTCGCGTTATTTGCGCCTTCGCGGTTCGTTTCTCTTCTCAAATCCCCGCCACAAAACGACCAGGACTTAAAATATTCTTGCCATCAAACTCTTTTTTAATACCCCGCATAATCTGCAAAGCATTACCCGTATATCCCCACACATCTATTTTTTGTTTTACAGCAATCGGTGCTGACAAAATAGTGAGGAAACCACTACTACTTTCACAGAGCGATCGCATCTTTACAACCTGACTTTCATCCTCAAGCCGTAACACCCCTAAACCACTACCAATATGAATCAAACCCATCTCCACCGAAGTCAAAACTTCCACAGCCGCAGTAGGTAACACTCCTATTTTGCAAGTAATTTCCGACTTTGTTACATCAGAATGTACTTGCTCTCGCAATTTCTGCCATAAATCAACTTCATCTGCGGCTGAGTAAATTGTTCCTTGTAAACCCAACTTTTCCCCTACTTCTAAAAGTCGGTTTGACTGTTCCTTCACACTCTCAACTATACTTTGGAAGCGAGCGATTAATCCCAATCCTTTACCCAAACCTAAATTAGACACCAGTTGACTTGAAAGCAAATCAGCCTGAGTTGGTGTCAGCGCCGAACCACGGAGAGTGTCAGCAGCTTGAGATACACCATCTGCCGTACCAGTTAGCACCACCGTCCCCGATATCTCCGGCAAGGGATAAACGCGAAAAGTTGCTTGACTTATAATACCTAATGTGCCGTAAGAACCAGTAAACAACTTCATCAAGTCGTAACCAGCAACATTTTTCACCACGCGTCCCCCAGCTTTGGCAATTTGTCCATCGGCACGCACAAAGGTAATGCCCAACAGTTGATCGCGCACACTCCCGTAACGTTGTCGCAAAGAATTTGTATCAGCCGTGGCGATAATCCCACCAATGGTTGCTGATTCTGGTGCGCTAGGGTCGAGGGCGAGAAATTGCCGATGGTCTGCTAAAATTGCTTGGAGGTGAGAGAATTTCATTCCCGCCTCTACAGTGACAGTCAAATCGCCAACTGCATGTTCAATCAGTTGGTTGATGCGTTCTGTACTGATTACCACATCAACGCAAGTTCCTAAACCACCCCAACTGAGTTTGCTGCCACTACCGCAGGTTAAGACGCGCCAATTGTTGCGGTGAGCTATTGCGATCGCTTGTGCTAGTTGTTCGGTGGTGTGAGGATAGACAATGCAACTGGGTAAGGTTCCCGGAGCGATCGCCCCTTTAATACGCTCTTGGCGACTAAGTTCGATATTTTCCCAAAGGCAGACAGCATTCTCTTCCCCCACGATAGATGCAAAACTAGAGGCGTTTGCTTTCATCAGTTTATTTTTGAATCCCTAAATCTAATTTACTGGCTAAACTGATCAAAAAAGTGCTGAGTAGTTCGGATCTAGACTCAGCAATATTTTCAAAGCACGTATCGCCTTAGTTACTCAATGCCGTCACACTTCTTAGCTTTACACCTAACTACTGGTATCAAATTAAATTAATAGCTACTGTTGTTAAATTTAACTACTCTTCATGCCAGTGTTATTAAGTATTAACCACGAGGCGTTTACATCAATTTTGACGTATTTTTACAAAAGGCAACAGCCATATTCCCATTTCCAGATGCGTGAACTTGGTATTTCCACTGTGATACCGCAATAACTGTTCGATTCGATTTATCAGGGTAGCGATTTCCGTAATCTCTCAAAAGACAGCATCGGGCATGTCTGTTGCGAAACAGTGCCAAAACTCAGAAAACTTAACATATCAAAAGTAATGATTTGCTACATTAATTTAGCTTTTAGAGGATGGGAGTGAAAGTCGCAAAGTTTACTGAAGAACCTCGCTTCCATTCCTCTCTCCGACGCGGAGAGAGGCTTTGAAACTTTGATTTTTCGTTTCCTTCCCGCACTTCGTGCCGCGCAAGGGACGTAGGGAAGGGGGTAGAGGGTTAGGTTTCCTTTCGTTTTGATGTTAATAACAATACTATTCAAACATCCTCTTAAAAATTGCCGCTATGCTCGTATTAGAAAATGCAATTAATAACTTCATCCTGACCGTTGCCCCCGATACTCCCGTCAGTGAAATTATGATTTTTATCGGGCAATTAGGGAAGCAGACTTGTGCGGATGGTGAGCAAAGCTTACCATATTGTCGCAGCCAAATGACTTTTGCTGGGGAAGCATCTCCAGATGAAAACATTCTGCCTAATGATTGCGTATTCATCATAGAGAATTCGCAGCTATTGGGTATATTGACATTGGTAGATTTGGTGCGATTAATTGCTTCGGGAATAAATGTGGCAGAAGTAAGAGTTGCGGAAGTGATGAGACCTATAATTACCTGGGAAAAAAATTTTGATGTTGATACAACATTGTCCCTAATGCGCCAGCATAGTCTACGTAATTTACCAATTGTGGATGATGGGCAACTGTTAGGAATTGTGACACCAGAAAGTATTGCTGTGGGGTTGCAAACAGAACTTTCAAAAACAAAGGAGCAGTTGCAACTTGAAATGGCACAACGCTGCTCATTGGAACTGACATTGAAAAAAACTGAAGATGAGTTAGAAAGGCAAGTGTCCGCCACCGAGGAATTAGTAAAAGCTAATAAGCTTTTAAAACAAGGAATATGCGATCGCCTAACCACAGAAGCGCAACTACTGCAAACCACTTCTGAATTCCAAGAAATTTTTCAAGCTTTTCCCGACATCTATTTTCGCCTGAAGAGTGATGGCACAATTATATGTTGCCACACCAGGGAAACATCTGATTTGTACCTACCACCGGAAAAATTACTAGGTAAACGAATGCAAGATGTTCTGCAATCTGATGTTGCTGAGCAATTTCAGCAAGCTATTCTTCAGGTACACCAGACAAACGCCTTGGTAGCAATAGAGTACTCGTTATTGATGCCAGACGGCAACAAAAGTTTTGAAGCGCGGTTGTTACCGACAATTCAACAGCAAATTATCGTCATTATTCGTAACATAACTGAACGCCAGCAGGCGCAAGAAGCATTGCAAAAAGCCAAAGCAGAACTAGAAATTCGAGTTGAGGAGCGGACTTACGAATTGACAAATTCTAACGAACGCTTGCTGCAAGAAATTATTGAACGCAAGCGCGTAGAGCAAGCACTAAGAGTTAGTGAAGAACGATATGTAAGAGCGATTAATGCAGGCAACGTGGGTATATGGGAATGGAACCTTCAAACTAACGAAATCTATATAGACCCTAACTTTAAAGTTATGCTTGGCTATGAAAAACAGGAAACTAGCAACCAATTCAATTATTGGATGAATTTGGTGCATCCTGATGAGTTTAAATCGGTCGAACTTGAGATTGATGCTTATCTAAAATGTCTGATACCGAAATACGAAATTGAACTCCGAATGCTCCATAAACATGGTAGCTACATCTGGTTCCTCTCCCGTGCCACAGTTCTCCGGGATGCGAAGAACGAGCCATGTTTCCTGGTAGGGTCAAATACTGACATTACCGCTCGTAAGCAAGTAGAAAATAAACTCAAAGCATCTCTTAAAGAAAAAGAGGTGCTACTAAAAGAAATTCACCACCGCGTCAAAAATAATTTGCAGATTATTTCTAGTTTGTTGCGGCTACAAGCTCGATATATCAAAGATAAACAAGCCCTTGATATTTTCCAGGACAGTCAGAACCGTGTCCGAGCTATGGCACTGATACACGAAAATTTGTATCAATATAATAACCTAGCAAAAATTCAATTTTCTGATTATATTCAAAAGTTAACAAATAACTTACTCCGTTCTTATGGAGTAAGTCGAAATATCATAATTGATTTAAACATTAATAAAGTTTTATTAAATATTGATACTGCTATTACCTGTGGTTTAATCATCAATGAACTTATTTCAAATTCTCTCAAACACGCTTTTAGTGATGGTATAAATGGAAAAATTAAGTTAGATTTTTTAGTATTTTCTCAAGGAAAATATTCATTATCTGTTAGTGATAATGGTGTAGGAATATTAGAAGATATAGAATTACTTAGACATCAATCACTTGGTTTGCAATTAGTTTGGAATTTAGTAGAGCAATTAGAAGGCTCAATTGCTTATTATGTAAAATCAGGAACATTGTTTACAATTACATTTGCCGAGCAAAGCTAGAAAGGAAAAAGTGAAAGAAAGCATCCTGGTTGTTGAAGACGAAAGAATTATTGCTTGTGATATCAAAGATTGTCTGGAAAAGTCAGGATACACTGTTCCTGCTATTACGGCTTATGGAGAACAAGCAATTGAAAAAGTAGCCGAGTTGCGTCCAGACTTAGTTTTGATGGATATAATGTTGAAAGGCAATATGAACGGTATAGAAGCCGCTGAAGAAATTTTCACTCGTTTCAATATACCAGTGGTTTATCTGACTGCTTATTCAGACGACCACACCCTACAAAAAGCCAAAGTTACACAACCATTTGGTTATATACTTAAACCATTTGAAGAAATCCAATTAATTACTACTATTGAGATTGCCCTCAACAAACACCAGACAGAAGTGGTAATGCGCGAAGCTCTAGAAAAAGAAAAAGAGATGAGAGAACTTAAATCACGCTTTGTCTCAATGGTTAGTCACGAGTTTCGTAATCCCTTAAGTAGTATTTCCACGTATACTGAATTCCTAGCAAATCACAGTCATCAATTAAATGAAGCTGAAAAAAGCGAATATATCAATCATATTCAAAATGCTGTCAAACATCTAAATGAGTTGTTCACTGATGTTTTGCTTATTGGTAAAGCAGATATAGATAAAGCTTCTTTCAATCCAGCACCGTTTGATTTGGAAAATTTCTGCAAATATTTAGTGTCAGAAATTCAATTTAGTGCGGGGGATAATCACAAAATCATCTTCACACTTCAAGGACACTGTACAATACCAAAAGATACTAGTGACCTTCAAAATTCGCAATCGCTATCTACAAAAACCCGACTACCTTGCTTAGATGAAAAACTGCTGCGGCATATACTGACTAATTTGCTAACAAACGCTGTTAAATATTCGCCCCAAGGTGGTACGGTACGTTTTGACTTGATTTGCGTACAGGGAGAAGCTATTTTCCGTATCCAAGATGAAGGTATTGGTATTCCGGAAGCAGATCAAGAAAATTTGTTTAACTGTTTCCACAGAGGTACTAATGTTGGCAAGATACCAGGAAATGGTTTAGGACTGGCAATTGTTAAACATAATGTGGAGTTACATGGCGGGGAAATTACTTTTGCCAGTAAAGTTGGAGTGGGTACAACTTTTATCGTTAGTTTGCCGTTTAGTCATTAGT
>CAXTNZ010000156.1:0-16635 GCA_964245695.1 uncultured bacterium
AAATTAATTTCCTTATCTCCCTTATCTCCCTTATCTCCCTTATCCCCCTCATCCCCCTGTCTTTTTGTCTCCTCAATTGCGATCGGCACTTCTCCATGTACGCCGGTGACGAAGTTGTAACCGCAAATCTCACAAAAGTCTCCACTGTTGGGTTCGCGATTAGCGCTGCAAGCTGGGCAGGTTTCGAGAGTTATGTTTTGCGGTATTGTTGAGGCGATCGCATTTTTTGCCATCGCTTGTTCAGCTAAACCGAGAATCTTGGTACCACACTCTGAACAATAATCGGACTCGGTTGATTCGTGTCCTTTCAGACATGCATATGTAGATATGTCATTTGTCATTTGTCATTTGTCCTTATATAAATCCAAGGCTTTTTAACTATTGACTATTGACTAATTTTATGATTTAGGAATGCGGGTAGTTTTAGTGGAACGAGTTTCTAACGCCATTTCGTCTTCTTTGGCAACAGCTTTCTTCAATCGCACCGTTCCCGTGGGTGCGTCTTCTATCTCAACTACAGTTTTTAACAGTTTGGCTGTTGCTTCGTTACCCGATTCATGAGCAAGTTTAACGGCTTTGCCTAGCTTGGCGGTGGCGACTTCAATATCACCTTTAGCACGCGCTTCTAATCCTTCCTGAATCGATTGGGCAAGTTCCGCCTGTCCGGTGTAGTGAGCAACCCGTCTGTCAATTTTAGTGGATTTGGCATCGTCCGAAGTCCAAGTTGCCAGAATGCGTGCCTCAACAATTTTAGTTTCTACACCGTTGTTTGTGTAAACTAAACTTGCGCGACCTGCTAACATTTCATCACCAACGTTGCCGGGATTAACTTCGATGCAGAAGTGGTAATCACGGGACTCTTGTTTTCCCCAAGCGCCGGTCGGGTAATCCACAACTTGAGTCTTGACAACTTTAGCGCGGTGTGTAAGGTCAACAATATTGGGACTTACCTGTTTGCAAAAAAGTATTTTTGCTCCTTGGGGAGTCCACAGGCGCATGGCAACATCGCTAACATTTTTGCTCATGGATTTCTCTAGAATCGCTTGAAAGTCAACTTCAATCATCTCGGCGTTGGGGATGATATCAGTTGTACCTAACAATTTATTAGCAATCTTTTGGAGTTGGGCAACTCGCCAATCAGTACCTACACCTCGACAATCACATTGAAAGATTCCTTCACATGCTTGGAGAACCTTATTAAGTTTAGATTCGTCTGAATCGTCGTTCTGCCCATCTGTGAGTAGTAATGCTTGACGAACGGCGTTAGGCATTTTTTTGAATTCTTCCAAGGCTTCAGCCAGCCAGGTTGACATAAGTGTGCCGCCGCTAGCATGAACCTCTTTAATTGCGGCGATCGCCCACTCTTTTTTATCGGGTGTTGCTTTTGACACTGGATAAATGACACTGGCTTTACTAGCACCAGTAACGATAAAGAAGTAGGCATCCTCTGGCAGCAAATTCACGACTTTAACCATCGCATCTCTGGCGGCGTGAATCTTTTTACCTCCCATTGAGCCAGAGGTGTCGCAGATGATACCGAATAGTCTACCGCTGCTTGAAGTTGCAGCCACGCCGTCACCCGCTTCGACGGTGACAGTCATAATGGCGTGAACTTCTCTAGCGCCTTCGGGTAGAAATTGGTTTTGGAAGACTTCGGCTTTAAATTGGTTGGACATGATGTTTAATTATAAAAAAGAAGGATTTAACGAACCGCACTCGTAGCAGAGGACGCAGAGAGGGAAGAGGAGAAGGGGTTTGGTTCATATGCAGAGAAGGGCAGCTGTGATGTTATCGTGTCCCCCGCAGTGTCGTGCAAACTCGACAAGAAAACGCGAGATGGTAATAGCATCTGCACCTGATGTTTGCTGCACAAGGTTGGCGAGTTGCTGTGGTTGGGGGGCATAGTTCCACAGTCCATCGCTACACAGCAGCAGGTATCCTGAAGCAGGAATGGTGAAATTTACAATAGAGGGAACGCCATCGTCAAGCACATCTGCGCCTAACCAGCGGGTAATTGCACTCGCTTGGGCAGATTGTCTGGCTTGTGCTTCTGTCATTTCACCGGCTGCAACTACCTGACTCAGCCAGGAATCATCTCTAGTCAATTGTCGGGAACCATTGGTAGAGATCCAATAAGCGCGGCTATCACCTAGCCAGCCAATGGTAGCGGTGTAATTTTGTACCACGGCGGCAACAATAGTAGTTGAGGGAGGCTCTAAATTTATACTATCAATAACAGCAATATTACATAAATTTGATAGAGCGGCAGCTACGGCTGACTTCAAGGCTGATTCTGGATTCTCGCCTTTTTCTATGGCAGTGGCTAGAGTCATACAAACACTTTCAGTAGCAGTTTGAGCCGCTAGGTGAGGATTGGTAGAACTGGAAACCCCATCACAAAGGACAAGGATGTGGGTATTGCTACCATTAACGGTTTGGATTGCAAGGTAGTCTTCGTTACGGTGGTGCCTAAGTCCGCGATCGCTTACACCTGCTAAATGCAAGTCAATCGTTACCTCAAGTCGATCCTGTACCTCTTGGCGAAATCCACAGAGTGAGCAGAATCCTTCATTATCAATAGCTTCTGGATCGGCGCCGCATTTTTCACAGCCGTTGCTGGTGGTTGGCGATTTACTAGTTGTTAAGGATGTACCGCATTCTTCACAAAATTTATCGTCTGCTAAGACGGAAGCACTACAATTTGGGCATTGCATAATAATCATTAGTAAATTTCATCTGCGTTCATCTGCGTAGCCTGCGGCAAGCCTCTCCGCGTCTACATCTGCGGTTAACTACTCATCTCAAATGAGGCTTCTCGGACGCACGCGATTTGCTTCATCGACTAGGCGAATTTTCTCGTCTCCAGTTACTAGGTGTGCCATGTCCCGCAAGGCTTTTTCCAGTCCTTTTCTTAAATGCAGTTCCTGGAGTGGCTGTCCCAAAATCTTCATGTCAGAAGCAGCTTTTACGGTCTTTGAGGTGAGCAAATTTAATGCAGTTTCTAGGAGTTGTTTGGTTAGTTGATAACGATCCATTCCTTCTATGGTGAGTGCTTCAATTGCGGTTGAAGCCGCTTGTAATTCCTGGGTTCCAGGGGCAGATTGATCGCGATTAATCAGGGTGCGGGCAATTTCTACCCGCGATCGCGTAAATAAATTTGAGGTTTGCGGTACGCGTTCTAAAGCCGCTACCGCAGCACTACGGTTTTTGGTAGCACAAAGGCAACGAGCCAATCCAAATGCCGCTGATACATAACTGGGATCAGTGCGGGACACTAGGTCATACATCTTAATTGCTAGTTGATAATTTTCCGCTTGTTCTGCTGCAAGAGCTAATGCCAGTTTGGGCGCAAGTTCCCCAGGTAAGTCAAAATAAACTTGGTCAAATGCTGCTTGAGCTTCTTTAAATTTGCCTTTTCGCATCAGCGACCGACCCCGATACCAAAAAACTCGCCAGTCCCAAGCATCTTTCTTTTCAACTTTTGCCAAAGCTTGCTCTGCCTCATCGTATTCAAAAGCATCTATGAGACTATTTGCCAATCGCAGCCATGCTTCAGTGGAATTGGGAAATTGCTGAACTGCAACGTCTAAACTGACGGCTCGTTTCACTGGATCGGCGATCGCACTGGCATTTACCACTGCATTAAAGCCGGGATCGTTAGTGTCTAAAGTTGGTATAGGTAATTGCTGATCATCAGCTTTGATTAATTCAAAGTTGCCTTCAGTTACCAGGGAAAGCATATCTCCACTAAACACGTTGCTGGTAGATGGACGGGGAACATTAGTGGCGAGCGCTACTACTTCCCGCAGCACACCCAGCAGTTGATCTGCCATTTCCTCTGCCGATTGAAAACGGTCATCAGCATTTTCAGCGGTGGCTTTAATTAGAAACCGATAGAGCGATTCTTGCTCGGCAAATATTGGTTCTTCTTGGGCATTGGGCAGCTTGTAGAGGTGTTCTTTGTTAAAACCTTTAATGTCAGTCAGCAACACCGCTAAGGTTCTACCAATGGTAAATAAATCTGAAACAACCGTTGGACCTTCGCCAGCTTCCGGGGCGCTGTAGCCGACAGTGCCATAAATATCACCATAGGGGTCATCAATTCTGCGGACGCCGCCTAAGTCAATTAACTTTACGTCATCACCCTCAAGCATGATGTTATCTGGCTTGAAGTCGCAATATACTAAACCCAAGGAATGTAAATAAGCAAATGCACTGAGGATGCGGTGAATATAGGCGATCGCTTCTGGGACTGGTAAGGGTCCGCGACTTTTGCGAATCTCCCTGAGAGTTTTGCCCCCGACATACTCCATGACAATGAAACCCTCATTATCATGGTTAACGAAGTTGTAGATCCCCACAATATTCGGGTGTTTTACTGCTGCTAAAAATTGCCTTTCGGCGACGGCGACGGCTGCACTAGATGCGTCTTCGGTGTTGAGCAGTCCCTTCAGAACTACGTAGCGAGACAGCATTTTATCGAAGCCTAAGTAAATCCAACCTAAACCACCGTAAGCGATCGCTCCTTTAACTTCATATTGCCCGACAACTAAATCACCTGGGCAAAGGGTGGGAATAAATGAATACTTCTGTCCACACTTGCTACAAAATCCCTTTTCCCGGCGCAGCGAGTTATTACAATTCGCGCAAAAGCGTTTGTTTTCCGGCACCATCGGGTTAGGGATGATGGCTTTTTCTGGCTCAGTTGAAGGTAGTTCCGGTACGGATATCAACCCAGCGCCCAAGTGCTTGCGGCTACTTCTAGCTAATGTTGCACTAGTACGCCGTGAACCTTTGGAACGATTGGTGAGTGGGGAAGAACCCGTCCCCGTGGTGACGGATGAACTTCTCCCTGTAATAGTTGCGCTTTGTCTTTGGCTAGTTGGCTGAGATTTTACCCCCGCCAATCCGCAGACGTTACAATAACCATCTTCGATGATACCAGTGCAGCCATTTTTTGTGCAGCGTTCGCCGTCCATTATGACTCTCCTTGATTCGAGTTATAATTCCCCCGCCTGCGATTTCCAGCGATTTTCAGCTTATTTGAACCAGATTATTTTTATCTCACGCACTCGTCGCACTCGTAGCAAAGGAAGAAATGAAGAAACAAGAGTGTGGTCTAAATATATGAAAATTGCTGTAAATCGCTTTTGTGATAACTAAAATTAGGATGAGTTCGTAGTTAGCGCGAAGAGCGCTAAAACAAGCACGAAGAGTGCTTACTACGTACCCCTCAAGTAAGTATTCCCTTTTTTGGTTATAGTTCTCTCATTGCTTGCCATTTAAACGTTTTTCATATTGAGAAATCAATTCAGCGGCTTTATTTAAAGGAGTTGGGCGCGTATAAAGAAGTTGCTTCGCCTGCAAAGCCAGTTCAGTTAGGATGGGATCTTCGACTAATCGCCGCGCCAGTGCTTTGGCTTGAAGTGCGTCCAACCTTCCGCGTAACTCTCGACGAGTTTGTAAGGGAGCGTTATTAACTGCATATGCTTGTTGTTCTGATGCTATATACTCTCTAGCCTTGATAGTCCAATTGTCTAAACCAACCATAATTGGATTGACTAAACCTTCAGCCAACTTAGTTTCTAACTTCATAAGCCATTGTCTAAGTGCTTGAATTTGCTCCTCTGGTAAGGGAGGAAGCAATATAGAGTGATCCAAGACTTTATCCTGACATTCCGCAAAAGCTGCGATCGCTTTGAGGTGAATTTCTTTTAATTGCTGTAACAGATGATGAGCGCTCGCCAATTTCTCGCCAATTTGATTATGTTGTTTGATAGCTTGGTCTAAAGTCGCTTTTACCTTAGCTAACATCGGTTGGACTTGCTGTTGAAAGACCGCACTCGTTCCTAGAGGGTCTTGTTCTATACTTTGGCGCAAGGAAGCGAGCGCACTTGCAGCTCGAATTAGTTCACTCACAGAATCTTGATTCAGCGATGCGGCTAAATTTTGCATCTGAAAAATTTCAGTTTCTGCATCTACCAGCATCACATCTAGATTCGCCCAAGCGTCATCAACGGCTACAACTGCATCTCTAGCCACAAAGAAAGCATTTTGCATAACTTGAAGTAGCTGTGCGGGAGTGATTTTATTTGCCATTTCCGCACCAGTCAGAAGTTCTCTTTGTCCTAGTGGTGTTTGCACCCCAGGTAACGCAATTGAAGCGCCTGTTAAGAGTTGTTTAATCTCAGCAATTTTTTGTGTTGACAAAAAACGCGGTAACTGCCGTCGCAACTTGATTGCTTTATCAATTGTCTGCACTAACAAATCGAAGTGTTGAAACAAATCGTTCATCGCCTTTAGCGCGGGAGTCACCCGCGCCGCAGTCATTCCCGTCAACTGTGCGGGAGGAAAACCAGGACTACCGCAAAGGCGCTGATAAGCTGGTAATTCTTGGAGTTCGAGGAGATTTTGACCTGCAACATTGACTTTATTTTTCCAATCCGCT
Organism: uncultured bacterium; assembly: GCA_964245695.1. GTDB lineage: Bacteria > Cyanobacteriota > Cyanobacteriia > Cyanobacteriales > Nostocaceae > Hassallia. The sequence goes on from CAXTNZ010000156.1 coordinate 6,449, forward strand.
ATAAGTTGGTCAATTTCAACAGTCACAGCGATCGCTCCTGTAAAAAAGAGGCTGTCCCAAATATTGCTGAGCAGTGTTAGAAGAACCCACAAAAAAAATGTTCGGCTGTATCAGTTATATTTTTCCAGCATTTACCATATCTAAGTTGTAAACAGCTTAAAAGGATTATTTCTGATGAAGGTTTTTTAGGGAATATGTGTGGTTTTATATATTATATTATGTAATTCTACTGCATTATTTCCGCAAAAAATGCTTGAATTTAGCTTGCCTTTAGACATTAGACCTCAAGACTCATTCTTTTTCATCTGCGCTGCTGGTGCGGGACTCGGGGGGGAAAATACGCAACGCACTGCCTTGTTTATCTGCGTTTATCTGCGGTTAATAATTTATTTTTGGCTGCTTGAATGCAAAAAGTCGGCATTGCTGAATCAAGATCTGAAAATCTCACGCACTCGCAAGCATTGGCGCAAAGGAACAAAGAACAGTTCATACGTCAATTCAGTAACGCCAAAAAGTCTGTTATATTAGTGACTAAAAATAAGGTTTTCGCGTAATTACTCCCTACACACTTAGTGTTGGGTGTGTTAGAGGTTGTCTTGTAACGCACCTTAATTTACACACATAGATAATCTAATCGCGAGAAGAGAGTAGATACTAAACAGGTTTATTTTCCATAAAACATGTTGTTATTCTTACATTTTGCATAGCAATCCTTAAGGGAGAGCCTTTCTCATTGTAAAATATAACAAGTAAACATACTTATTGTTGTAACAAATAACTTATATAAATGCGTTTTCTAGATAAAATTGTTTGGATAACCGGAGCATCATCTGGGATAGGTGAAGCATTAGCTTACCAGTTTGCAAAAGAAGGTGCAAAGCTGATAATTTCCTCCCGGCAAGAAAAAGAATTGCAAAAAGTAAAGCAAAATATACTCAGCGAATGTTTAATTATTCCTTTGGATATTACAGACAATTCATCTGTAGAAACTTCCGTAAATACTGCAATAGAGCATTACGGTAAAATTGATGTGCTGGTAAATAATGCAGGTATCAGTCAACGCGCCTTAACTGTTGACACACAAGAAGTAGTTGATAGAAAAATTATGGAAGTCAATTATTTCGGCACTATCAACATTACTAAAAAAGTTCTACCGCATATGATAAAAAACGGTGGCGGACAAATTGCCGTGATTACTAGTATGGTAGGTAAATTTGGTTTTCCGTTACGTTCAGCATACGCTGCTTCAAAACACGCATTGCATGGTTTTTTTGAAACGTTACAAATTGAACTAAAACCATATCGTATTTATACAACTATTATTTGCCCAGGACGAATTAAAACCAATATTTCTCTCAATGCCTTAAATAAAGATGGTAGCATCTATGGAAAAATGGACGAAGGACAAGATAAAGGAATGAGTGCCGATGATTGCGCCCAGAAAATAGTCAACTGTATTTATAAAAAACAGCGGGAAGTATATATTGGTGGTGTTGAGATTTTATTGGTGTATATTAAAATATATTTTCCATCATTATTTCATTTCCTAGCAAGTAGAATCAAACCAACTTAAAGCAGGATTTACGATTTGCGCTGGGCAATTATGTATTAGAAATAAGCTTATTATCAAGTCCCCAAGTCCCCAGTTTCTAATCTTCAGTCCCCAGTCTCGTCATTTCAAACAACTGTTGAGCATTCCTTCCCAGAAAAGCATCAAAAAGCATTTGATTACCAGGTTCAACTTCTACTAGATAACGCTGGGCAATTTCATAATAAGCATAAGTCCACGGGATTTGAAGTTCTGCGTTTGTTATATCATCTAATACTAGTATTGTTTCGGTAATTGCTTCAGTTGCAGTTTGACGCAGACCGCTGACAACATCCCCTTCAATCTCAGCTTTCATCGGTACACCCAACTTAGCCAAACCACCGACGGTAGTTTCTATATCTGGGTATTCTGGCGTATTTTGGCGATTAACATATCCTGTAAAATGGTTAACAGCGTAACCGTGCAGCAGCACCCAAGCTCCATACTGTGTAACCTCGTTAACTTGTTCTACAATAGAACGCTGGGGAGGTTGCCAAGGGCGAGTAAAGATTTTTTGAAGTTCTTTGGCAAGGCGTTGTGGATCATGGTAAAATGCATCAAAAATTGCTGAAGAATTAAGCAAATTTTCGCCTGCTACTGTTTGATGGATGAGTTGGGCGATCGCACTTGGTAATTCATCCACAACCAACTCGCTAATAAACAGCTTGGGTAAATCAAATTCTTCTTGGTGTGGATGGCGATAGTGACGCGCGTAAAGATGGGTTTGAGGAAAAGTATACTCTCCCGCCGCTTCGTAACCCAAAAATTTTACAATTGATTCGAGATAATCAATTCCCAGATTAATTTTACCTTGTGGATTATCCACAGTCATTCGCAAAGACCGAAAAGCTATATGATCATTAGCAACAATGCCACCCGCAGCGGTTATCATTTGCTCGTATGTGCGGGCATAACTTACTCTAGCGCTGTATTCTTGCCAAAGCAATTCCCAAAGATGACGAGTAATTTCAGGTTTCATAAAAGAATAATAACTTTGCACCAATGCTTGCGAGTGCGTGAGACTTAAAGTATTTCAACTAACACATCAGCAATAATATCTAAAGCTATTTTAATTTGTTCGCTATCGATAACTAAAGGCGGACAAAATCGAATTGCAGCTTTACCGCAACCAAGTAATAATAAACCACGTAAAAAGGCTTCTTGAAGAATGCGATCGCGCAACTTACAATCAAAATTGCCCTCTTGATCTAATAAATCCACCGCCACCATCAAACCTTTACCGCGTGGCGGAGACATCCTGGGAAATCTCTCATGCAACCGCATTAATCCAGCTTGCAATAATTCTCCCATATTTGAGGCATTTTCCATCAAACCGCTTTCCAGCAGTTGCAAAGTGACAATTCCCGCAGCACAAGCAACCGGATTGCCCCCAAATGTGGTAGCGTGAGAACCAGGTTCCCAAGTCATGATTTCTGGACGTGAGAGAATTGCACCCAAAGGTAAACCGCTAGCGATACCTTTTGCTGTAGTTATGATATCCGGCATTACACCCCAATGCTCAATAGCAAACATGCGACCGGTGCGCCCCATCCCGGATTGCACTTCATCGACTATCATCAGGATGCCGTAGCGATCGCATATGTCGCGAATTCTCTGCAAAAATCCATCTTGCGGTACAATGTAACCACCTTCACCTTGAATTGCTTCAACTACTATTGACGCCACCTCGTTTGGTGGTAATATAGTTAAAAATAATTCTTTCTCTAAATAATCCACACTGGCGTGAGTACCGTAAGGAATGTGTGTTACTCCCGGAAGCAAAGCACCAAAATTTGCTCTTTGCACAGTTTTGGAAGCAGTTAAAGACATCGCTCCATAAGTGCGTCCGTGAAACGCTCCCAAAAAAGCCACGATTGAAGAACGTTTGGTGTAATATCGAGCGAGTTTGATTGCGCCTTCGTTTGATTCTGCCCCAGAGTTGCTAAAAAACACCTTTGCACCGTTTGGGAAAGGAGCGCGGCAAGCTAACTTCTCTGCTAATTCTACCATCGGTTCGTAGTAGAAATCAGTTCCCGACATATGCAGCAAACGAGCAGCTTGTTGTTGAATAGCTGCGACAACTTCCGGGTGTGCGTGTCCGGTAGCGGTGACAGCAATTCCCGCAGTCATATCTAGAAAGATATTACCATCGACATCTTCGAGCATACAACCTTCACCCCTCGCCACAACTAACGGATAGTCGCGAGTGTAAGAAGGAGAAGTTACAGCGTGATCGCGTTTGACAATAGCTTCAGCACGAGGTCCTGGTAAAGATGTTATCAAACGAGGTGCGCGAGGTAAACCTAGATTAACAGGGATACTTAACATTATTTGTTTTAAATATTTTCAGCTTACTTACGATTAAACGCTGAGGCGAAATTTTTTATTGTAGCGATTTATTCAATTTTGAAAGTCCTGTCATTTATAGGTAAAAGGCATGTCTGACAGCAAAATCAAAGTCTTTGATGTTGTCAATGATAAATTTGTGTTACTACCAGTTAGTTCTGGTTCATCACTAACTGTTACCGATACGACTTGGGAATGTGATGATATCTACGTTGAACGTTTGTCTATGCCTTCTATTGAGTATCCTGAGGTGATTGCCCAAGAGCATTTACTCACCATACAGCTAAGTGAGCCACACACGCTTGAAGTTGTGGAAAATGGTCAGCTACGCAGGATACACAAGATACCTGGTAGTATTAGCCTCGCTCCCTCCGGAGTAACATTTAAAGGAAGCTGGGATAAAGATGTCGAAATTTTGATACTTACTCTCAAACCAATTGTGATTTCAAAATGTGCATTTGAGTTACATGATGCGAATCAGACAGAGCTAATGCACTGTAATGGAGTAGTTGACCCGCAGATTCAGTATATCGGTTTGGCGCTGGAAGCGGAATTTTTAGCGGGAAGTCCAGGTGGTCGTTTTTACAATCAGTCTTTAGCTAATGCATTAGCAGTCCAACTACTTAAGAAATATTCCACCAAAGAGCCAAAAATACAACAGTATACAGGTGGTTTGTCAACGCATCAATTAAAACGTGCGATTGAGTATATTAATGACAACTTGAGTAAAGATGTGTCACTTCATGACCTTGCAGCAGTTGTCGGGATGAGTATGTACTACTTCGTAGAGATGTTTAAACAGTCAACAGGTTGTACACCTTATCAATACATTTTACAGTGTCGGGTTGAACGTGCTAAACATCTGTTGCAAACAACCAAGTTACCAATAGTGGAAATTGCGCTTCAAGTTGGATGCAGCAATCAAAGTCATTTCGCTAAGTTGTTTCGCAAGCTAACAAAGACAACACCAAAAAAGTATCGTAATAACTTTTACTAGTTTATGTCTTCGTAGTAAGCGTTTTAACGCTTCAATCAAGGACTAAAGTCCTTACTACGAAAAACGATTTGCCGCGACTTATCGCAACTTTAGAACAGTTTCGCAAAATTTGACAAGACCATCAAAGCTTAATGCTGGTATATTCAGGCTGTTGAAAAATTTGGCGACAATTAAGGGAATTTTGGGATGCAAACGTTGAACCAAAAAGTAGCCATTGTTATAGGTGCATCGATTGGTATTGGTAGAGCAGTAGCTGAACGTTTAGCTTCCTCAGGTGCATCTGTTGTCATTACTTATGCACAAAAAGCAGATAAGGCAGAGGAACTAATTGCTACTATCAAAGATATGGGTGGAAAAGCGATCGCCATGAAAACCGATCTTACCCAATTAACTGATATTCGCCATTTGTTTCAAGAAACAGTCAAGAACTTTGGTAAACTAGATATTTTAGTAATATCAGGCAGTGCGCCGAGAGTTGTCAAGCCGATCGCTGAGGTCACAGAAGCAGAATTTGATTATGCGATCGCCTTTAATGCTAAGGGTAATTTCTTTGCGTTACAGGAAGCGGCTAAACATATAGCAGATAAAGGTCGAATTGTCACGTTTTCAACTCCATACACTGTACAACCCCAAGCGAATTTAGCAGTAACCGCTGGTAGCAAAGCAGCGATTGAACAGTTTACCTTTGCACTAGCTAGAGAGTTAGGAGGACGTGGCATTACAGTAAATTCTGTCATGCCTGGACCCACAACAACCGAAAATTTCAAAGATACTATTTCGCAGTCAGATCAAGATTTTATAGCGCAGAATTCACCGCTGCAACGACTGGCAGAACCGGGTGAAGTTGCGGATGTGGTGATGTTTTTGGTCAGCGATATGGCAAGTTATATTACTGGGCATAACATACATGCTACAGGTGGGATGCCATAGTTTTTATCTCACGCAAAGGCGCAGAGGCGCAAAGGAAGAAATAAGATGTCATCACCTGTAGTTTTGATTAATGTTTTTTCTGTTCCTCAAGGTAGTGAGGAGCAATTCGTCAAAGTTTGGACGGAAGCACTTGAATTAATGAAAAATGATCCGGGTTTTATCGATGCAAAACTTCATCGCAGTATCGATAAAGATGCGAAATTTCAGTTTATTAATGTCGCGCATTGGGAAAGTGCAGAAGCCTGGAAGAATGCGTTTTCAAAACCTGAATTGAAAGCGATAGGTTCTCAAGCGTTGTTTGAAGAAAATCCTGCGCTTTACAAAGTTGAGGTGGAAAGTTAATTTAACACGAGAATCTATGTTTCCATTGACTAACATCCGCCAAAGGTATGAATTTTGTAATTGAAGCAATTCATAAATTGCTTCCCAAAGGGCTAGATCCCAATGTTGACATCACCAAATTCATATTTAAAATCAATAACGCCCTTTTTTTTACTCTTTGTGTTCTTCTCCTTCTTTTGTCGGAGACGCTACGCTTTCCGAGAGGCTTGTCCACAAGACGTGTTGCGCGTATCGCCTTAGCGTAGCTTGCATCTTTGTAGAGTACGCGGTTCGTTAAAATAGATGCTGTTTACAACTTGCTAGGATAACTGTAATTAAGCTTTTATCATTCCTAATCAAAACAGCAAGGTACAAAATGTCAATTCAAAACACAGTATCTAGTTGGGAAGAACTTTACGAAATTGCTCAAAAAAACACTTCTGCTCGACGGGTGCGTAGACCAGGACTGTCTCCTTCTACTGCTCCCATACCTAGCAGTCTCCATAAACTGCCAAAAGAAACAGAGCCACCAGTACTGCTTTATCGCGATACTAACTCATGGTGTCCTTTTTGCGAAAGAGTTTGGTTTGCTTTGGAAGAAAAAGAAATTCCCTTTGCTACGGAGTTTATCGATTTAACTAACAAGCCTAAATGGTATACTGACCTAGTTCCTACGGCTCTTGTCCCGGCTGCAAAAATTGAGGGCAAGTTAGTTTATGAGTCCAAAGACATTTTATTAGCATTGGAAGAAAGATTTGAGACAACGTTGCTTCCTGAAGACCCAGAGGAAAATGCTGTTGCAAGGCAGTGGCTTGAGGATGCCCAAACCAATGGTTTTGCAGGTGTTGCCTACAAATTTTTGCTGCAAGCTCCTGAAGATGCTAACGAGTTGGCAAACTTACAAACAGCTTTTGAAGCTAAATTAGACGAGATAGAACAAACTTTAGGAAAGTATCCTGGTCCTTACTTTTTGTCAACGTTTAGCCTTGTAGACATTACATATAGCTCACATCTAGACCGCTTGGCTGCTAACTTACCCGTTTATCGCGGCTATCACATCAAGGGAAATCCAAAGTATCCTCGCATCAATGCGTGGTTTGAAGCAATCAAGGAGCGTCCGGCTTATCAACGCGTAAAATCGGATGATATCACTAGTAATTTGCTCTTACGTCGCCAATTTGGTGTGACACCGATTGGCAATCCCTTACCCCCCGACTCAGCAATTAGCCAAGAAATTCAATTTCGGGCAGAAGCTGCTGAGAGACTGACTGATAACCGGGAAGTTGCTATGGGAGATATCCTGAAAAACTCTGGTGTGCAAGCATTGGGGGTAGATGGTGACACTTCAGCGGTAAAAGAAGCAGTTGATTTTCACCTCCGCTTGTTAGCTGACTATCTGATTAATGGCAATAACCCAGTATTACCGTGGGGACGTGTAGGTGGCAAGGACAATGCCGATCCCATCGCGTCTGCTGTAGGAGCCATCACACTCGCTTATGTGAGAAATCGCATCTGTGCACCACGAGATATGAGCGCTGGTGCTGCAACTGCATTCCGGGCAGCAGCAGATAAAGTGTTGGCATCTATTTATTAGGGGAAATTAGATATCTGGTTTCCTCCCCTTTCGTCGAGACGCGAGAAACATCGCGTCTCTATCCCCGATTATCAATCTGTGCGCGTTGCAAACTTCCAGAAAAGTCTACATACACACTTTTCCATTCTGTAAATACATCTAAAGCGGTAGTTCCGGCTTCGCGGTGTCCGTTGCCGGTTTGTTTGACTCCCCCAAAAGGTAAATGTACTTCCGCGCCGATTGTGGGACCATTAATGTAAGTTATCCCCGCTTCGATGTCGCGCATGGCAGCAAAAGCGCGGTTGATGTCGCGGGTGTAAACTGAAGAAGAAAGACCGTAATTGCTATCATTGAGGATTGCGATCGCTTCCTCAAAAGAGCTAACCTCAATTAATGCCACAACTGGTCCAAATATCTCTTCCCGCGCAACTCGCATTTGTGGAGTTACATTATCTAGAATAGTTGGTTGAAAAAAGTAACCGTTTTTCAATTCTCCCTCGCTGGCAATTTCCCCCCCAATTAACACCTTTGCATTTTCCTCACGGGCAATATCCAAATACATTTTCACCCGTTCAAGTTGCCTTTGATTAATTATCGGACCAATATCAGTATCCGGGTCAATCGGAGAACCCAAGCGTAACTTACTTGTACGCTCTTTCAACATCGTGGTAAATTTTTCTTTGATATCGCAATGTAAAATTAAGCGACTTGTAGCCGTACAGCGTTGACCAGCCGTACCGAATGCACCCCAAATTGCCCCATCTAAAGCTAATTCTAAATCTGCATCTTCCATCACCACTTGAGCATTTTTCCCCCCCATTTCCAGACAGACGCGCTTGTGAGTGCGTCCGCAAGTTGCACCGACAAAAGCGCCGGTTTCTGAAGAACCGGTAAAAGAAACTAAATCAACATCAGGATGTTCAACTAAAGCTTTCCCAGCTTCTTCACCCAATCCATGCACCAAGTTAACCACACCCGGAGGTAAACCTGCCTCGGCAAAAATCTCAATTAACTTAGTTGCACAAGCGGGAGTATCTTCTGCCGGTTTGAGGATAACAGTATTACCACAAACTAGTGCCGGCATAGCTTTCCAACAAGGAATAGCAACAGGAAAATTCCAAGGAGTAATTAAAGCACAAACTCCTATCGGCATCCGCATCGTCATCGCGAATTTATTCGGCATTTCTGAAGGTGTCGTTTGCCCAAAAAGTCGTCGTCCTTCCCCAGCGCTGTAAAAAGCACAGTCTACACCTTCTTGCACATCTCCCCGCGCTTCTGTTATCGCTTTACCCATTTCTCGACTGATTAACTGTGCCAATTCCTCTTTATGTTGAAGTAACAATTCCCCAACGCGAAAAATATATTCGGCTCTAGCCGGTGCGGGAACTTGTCGCCAACTGCGGTAAGCTTTACGAGCAGATGCGATCGCTACATCCACATCTGCTGAATCAGAACGGGGAAAAGTGGCTATAACTTCGTTATTGTTGGTTGGGTTGCGACTTTCTAATGTCTGTGTAGCACTCAACCATTGACCGTCAATGTAATTGCAGCAAGTTAGCGTAGTCATAGGGAAGTTTTTTGTATTAAGTTTCCCTTGTTTATTAATTGTCGTCAAGTGTGGGGTAAGATAAGCTCACGCAAAACTCCGCGAACCTCCGCGTAAACCTTTGCGTTCCTCTGCGTTTAAATTCCCAGCCTAGAAATCACGGTAATAAAGCCAACACCCCCACCGGAGAACCAGAACCATTCTGTAATAATAGAGGTGCGATCGCCAGCATAACGCCTCTAGGTGGCAGTTGATCCAAGTTAGTCAAATTCTCCAACACAATACGCGGTTTCTCTAACACCAAGGAGTTGATAGCAAAAGTGGTATCCTGCCCTGAATCTACACCGTGAGTATCAATTCCCACACCAGCAATTTGACGTTCATTTAATAGAAACTGTGTAGCATCCCTGCCAAACCCTGGAAAATGCAGACTTTCTTCAGCATCCTGATTCAAAAATGCATTCTTATCTGACCACTTTTCTTGCCAGCCTGTATATAGTAACACTACACTTTCGGCGGGAATCTCACCATATTCTTCTTCCCACGCGAGAACATCAGCAACTGTGAGGACATAATCAGAATTAACTGTGGTTTGGGCGCGGATATCTATGACTACTGCGGCTACGATTAACGACTCAGCCGGGTATTCGTCAATTCCTACACCGGTTTGGTGAAAACTCTTAGGTGCGTTGATATGAGTGGCGCTGTGTTCCCCCAAGGAGAAACGCCGCAGATAATAGCCATCTTTTTCTAGTTCCGCCACAGTTGCAAATTCTACTGGAGGGTCGCCTTGCCATTGGGGAATATCTGTGTCAATTACGTGACTTAAATGGATGATGCGCGAGTAGGGAGAGGAGGAGTGGGAGAGTGGGGGATGGGGAGAGTG